>WQVC01000107.1 GCA_009781765.1 Defluviitaleaceae bacterium
AAGTATTGCTGAAAGCAATCGGACAAACAAAAGTATTTCGGTTAAAAAAAACAAAAGGACAAGCCGTTAAACCCGACACCGGACTTTGCTGCCCACAGCACACGCCGGGGGTGCGCCGATATCGGTGATGAGTTTAACGCAACCGTCGCAAATTCCTGCTAAAACGCCGGTGAAGCCGTTTCCGGAAAGTCCGCCGGATTTGGTGAAAATTGTTACGGTTTGACCGATATAACGTGCCATACTTTCTATTAAACATCCTCCATGACTCATGGTTAGTCCTCCTTTTTCATAGTGGGAAGCAAGCATTGCTTGTTCCCTAATGCATACTATGGCAAAGGGGGGAAGAGTGTTACAAGCTATAGCAGTTTTATAAGATGAACGGAAAATTTCCGTACCGAAGCAAAACTGCTATCTAAAATTGAAGCGCGAGCCATTTTTCAGCGTGATACATAATTTCGCCGCGGAGTTCCGGCGGGAGAAGCTCGGCTTGGCGAATTACGCAAATGCCGTCGCGGATGTGCATGTAGGTTTCGCCGGCGTGCGTATCGAAACACATAAACGTCGGGCGAACTTCAAGGCGGGATATTTCGCCGGTGCGCCTGTCGGATGTTATCGTCATGTTTGCGGAAAGAATCCCGGCGATGTCGCCGTTTTCGTGATAAATCCAAACATTGCGCGGAGAGTCGCCGAAAATTTCCGCCATTGTCGCTTCAAATTCTTCGAAACGTTCCTGCTCGGTTTGCCCGCGCGGAATGCCGACGTCGCGGGCAAGCTCGAATGAAACGGCGCGATTTAAAATAAGTTCGTCCTGCACAAGCAAGGCACCGAAAGTTAATTCGTACCGGTCGAGCCTGTCGGGGTTGATATCGAAGACGTATTCCCAATGCGTGACATCGCCGTTCCAAAGCCAATTGCCGTTGTCCCATGTGCGCAAACTTTGAAAATTTCCGCGCTCGTCGAGGCGAAAAGCGTGAGCAAAATATTCTTCCAAAATTTCGCCGTCGGGGCAACGCAACGACGGCAACGCAAAAGTATTGCCGTCGCCGGAAAATTGCAGATGCAGCTTGTTGTCAATCACGGCAATCGCGCTCACATTCAGCGGATGCCTTTCTAATTCGAAGGGAATGTTAAGACTGTTCGGCGCGAGAAGAAATTCGCCCGCTTCGAATTGCCGATGATGTCCGGTCGCGCCGAGTATCGAGGTTTCTTCATAAGTTAATATGCGAACCGGCGATTGAGGCAGCTCTGTCATGTCCGCAAAACTTATGCCCGCTTCGGGATTTTCATAAATCGCGCTGCTGAACAAAATTGCCGCAACGAACAGCGTTAAATCGCGAGTGTTTGCGTCGCTTGTGTCCGCGTCGTGCGGCAAAATCGGATGCGTCATGCGGCTGTGAAAAACCGCGATACGTGCATCGTCGTCGCGCTCAATTACATTAAATTCCCCGGAATGCCCCTGATTTTCGAGAGGATTGTCGCCTAAAAGCGCGGTATCGGTGAAGCGCAGGGTATGCCCCACCATGATTTCTTCGCCCCACACGCGGCTTTCGGTTAAATCTTCAAGCAAGATGTAAATGTCAAGTTCGTAATCGCCTGCCCCGACGGCAATCAGCTCAATGCGAACACCGTCGGCTTCGATGTTTTCTGTCGCGAAAATATCGTCCGCACGTACATAGGTCAAACCGAGCCCGATTGGTTGCAGACGCTCCGCCGCCTCGCCGCCGAGCCTTGCGGTAAGCCACTCGAAACTGCCCCGAGTGTGCGAAATTGCCCCGACCGCCACCGTCGAAAACAACAGGAAACACGCCGCAAAAATAATCAGCGTAGTTTTTTTTATTGCGGGTCGCTTTTTCATTTTTTCAACAACTCCTTTCGAAATTTCATCCGATGTTAAATTTTTTGCGTTTTCAAATGCATTTTTGTAAATTTCTTCGATTGAATCCCTTGCGTTTTTCAATTTGAGACGCTCCTTTCCGTTAAAAAATTTTTCAGCTTTGTTTTTGCGCGTTCGTATCGCTTGCGAAGCGTTGCGGCGCGAACGCCGTAAAGTTTCGACAGTTCCTCGTAGTCCGTGCCGTCAACCGCACGACTGTAGAACAATGCTCTGTCTTGCGGCGACAGCACGAGCAACGCTTCCGTCAAATCCGGGTCGATGAAAGGCGAGTCGGAAGCATTCGCACGAGCGGCAATCGTATCGTCGGCATCCGAAAAATACCTTCGCCGCTTTCGCAAGATATTCATGCACACGTTGTACGCAATTTTATAAAGCCACGCCTTGAAACTCTCCTGCGATTTCAGCTTCGATTGCGAAAAGTATGCTTTTGCAAATGTCTCCTGCACGGCGTCTTGCGCTTCGTGGTAGTCGCACAGTATTCCGAAGCAGTATTTAAAAATCACGTTGCCGTACAATTTAATTTCCTCGTCCATTCCCCTACCCCCTTCTTATGTAAGACACGCCTGAGGGCGATTTTGTGACAGTTATAATGCGAATCCACAGTTCAGAATAATAGCCCGCCGAAAATGCCTTGTGGCGAGCGACCGGTCTTTTTTTCGGATGTTTTTTCCGAAAAAAAGACATCGAGCGAGCCGTTTACAAGGCATCGGCGGGCTGTTATTTCAACCATGGATTCGCACTTACAGCGAAAATATAGCAAAAAATATGAAAACGCTTGACAGCGAATGTAGTTTCGACTACACTGTGGGCAACTCGGAACAAACGCTCGTTTTCTTGCGCTATAACCGGCCGGTTGCGCATGGAGTTTTGTTCCTTCCATCGGACGTCCGAATATTTTCAGTACAGTGGTAGTGGTGCAAACGCAAGCAAAAAGCCACACCAAACAGAACCGGACAGATGCATTTTGCATCTGAGGTGCGCCGTGTTCTGTTTGGTGTGGTTTTTTTGTTTTTGAGGCAAAACAGGGTTGCGGTCGCCGTCCGTAATGTGCATAGTGGAATTACTCCGCATTTTCGTGTTAAGATACGCCCCCACGTTTCAACAAAACAGAAATTCACCTAATCCCAATTTATTTCGCCATGAGAAATGGTTTCTCCGTTCGCAAGGTTTGCTTCGGCGGCGGCGATAAGTTCTGCGTCATACGGCATTACTTCTTCAAAGTGCAAAAAACCCTTGATTATTTCTAAAACCAATCTTTGTTTGCTTTCGGGCAAATTGCTTGATAATTCTTGAATTTCAAACGCCAATCCCATATTTAAACCCCTTTCTTATACACTTGACCCCTGCCGTCAATTACGGCAACAAATATTTGCGCATCTGTAACCCAGCTGAACAAAATTCTGTAATTTCCGACACGAAGCCGGGAATATTTTTTATTTGCCCGGTACGGAATAATATCTCCGCAAGGTATTTTTTCGATACTTGTCTTTATTCGCAGCTTCGTGAATACATCCTGTCTGCTCAAAAACTTTGCTGCTTGCTTTGAATATTCGGGCGGTTTCTTCTGAATTTTCAATAATAGCACCACCTTCGAAAAATTATACGACTGCGCTTCTCAAAAACCATTTTATCATATTTTACTCTTTCAAACCCTTTTTTACATACGCGATTACAAACAAAACAGCAAGCACGGCAATGTTAATCCATATTACGGCCAGAGGTTGCGCGACCCCTTCCGAGAAGTTATTCACCACTACATTTATTTGCTGCGTATAAAAAAATCCTGCAAAATTTTCCACTCGTTCGTTAAACTGTGCCACCATCGGCGCAAACCCGAGTACCACAGCAACGGGCATACTCAAGCCGGTTGCGGCTTGTTGGTTTTTTGCGTAAATCCCGATGGTTGCGCCGAGAATTATTGATGCAATCGCGCCCGACATCATTACCAACATGAACGCGATAAACTCATCTTGCGAAAAACCGCCGATATAACCGAACGCAAGTGATGAAAGAACGCTCGCGATAAAAATTACGCCGCCGATACCCAACAAGTACGCCAAAGGCTTAACCCCGGCAATTACCAAAAACCGCAAACTTTTCTTTTCCCTGTCCTCTGCAATTACGGTACAGGCAGATTGAATCAACGCCATGCCCACAAAAATACCGGCCATCATGGTGGTAAACATTGTATCGGATATATCATCATTGCCGCGCGCCACAAAATGCGTCATGCCGAACGCCACAAGAGGAAAAATTACGAACATTATCAGCACCGAAAAATTTTTGGTCATATCCTTAGCCTGTTTTACGAAAATCGCCTGTACACTTCTCACGATAATCCCTCCCCGGTCATTTTTATAAATACTTTTTCTAAATCCGGCACGGTTTTTACCGCATCGTGCCGTTCGCAAATTTCTGTCGGTACGCCTTGTTCCACAATTTTGCCTTTATGCAGAAGCAATGCACGGTCGCACAGCTTAACCGCTTCATCCATATTGTGAGTAGTCAGAAACACGGTTGTGCCTTGCTTCTTCAAACCCAGAATAAGCCGGTGAATCCCTTGCGCCGTATTAGGGTCAAGACCGCTTGTCGGCTCATCAAGGAACAGCACCTTGGGATTATGCAAAATTGCGCGGGCAAGTGCTAACCGTTGGCGCATACCTTTTGAAAGTTGACTTACCGCTTTGTTTGCAGAATCACCAAGCCCGACTTTTTCCAAGGCTTCTTCGGATTTTTTGCCCGGCATTCCGTAGATAGTTGCAAATACTTGCAGATTATCAAGACATGAAAGCCTGTCGTACAGTCCGTCTTCGTCCGACATAATTCCTGTTTCATTTAAACCGACACCGATTTTATGACTGCCGCTGTCAGGTTTTAATTGGTTTGTTAAAATATTTATGATTGTGGTTTTGCCCGCACCCGAACGTCCTAAAAGCCCGAAAATTTCTCCCCGGTCGGCTTCGAAAGATATATCCGAAAGCACCGTTTGCCTGCCGAAAGTTTTTACAATATTACTCATGCTAATCATTACGCTCATCCCCTCGCTTAAATTTGTATTCAGACAGCAATCTATTGTAACGCTTGTCTTCGATTTTGGTTTTTGCGACCAACGTCGCAAGTCCGCCGCCGAAACCCGCAATGAAAAATACCAGAAATGTTGCCCATGCTTCCCATACATTCAGCGGAAACCATCGGAATGCAACAGCAAAGCCTGCGCTTACGACAATTGCCGAAAGCATCAACACCGCCACGCGCCACAGCAACATTATTTTGCCGAACCATATATCCGATGTTAAAGCCACCATCAAACCGCTGATGATGCAAGACCAGATAAAAATTTGCACTATCCCCTCAAAAGTAATACCTCCGCTTAATTGAAATAAACCTTCATGCACCGCCTCCGAATCCACAAAAAGCATTCCCGCCAAGGTTATCGGCATCATTGCCGAAACAAATGTTGCAGACAAATTTCTGCCGAACAGTTTGCCGATATTTTTTTTCTCGTCCATATTTACACCCTTCCTAATTTACTTTTGATAAACTCGGTATATTGCCGTGAAACTATCAGCTTTTCGTTATTATCCATTACGACGATAATTCTGCCGTCGATATCCGATTTCAACGATTTTATTTTGTTGAAATTTATAATGCCGGATTTTCCCGAACGAAAAAAATCGCTCGTAAAAAGATTTTCTTCCAATTCGTAAAGACGCATATTTGTTTCGTACACCGCCGACTTTGTGTACAGAAATGTTTTTTTGTCCACAGTATCAATATACAAAACCTGATTTGCATCCAGTATGTGAGTTTGCCCGTCCTTTGTACCCGTCAGCTTGAAATCCAAAGCCCGAAGGCTTGAGATAACTTTTTCCAACTCATCGCTCATCACGGCGCAGTTGATTGTTATTTCCGTTTCGGCGCAGCTTTTGTCGATATTGATGTTTATTTTCATCTGTTCACCTCCCAACGCAACAGCGGATTTTGCAAAACGCCGGCAAGAACATAAAGGCGTTCGCGACAACTATATTATATTGACCGAAAAATCTGCATTCAACCGATTTTGCTCATGTTACCGAAAACAGCTTCCGGGTTTCGGATATTGGGTGTTAAGTTTCAGATGTTGGGCGCACTCCGCTAAAAAACCGCACAGCAGCAGCAGGGAGCGCAGCGAACGTTCCCGCTGCGCCACACAGTTTTTACAGCTTTCCGGCGGTGCAAATCCGGAAAATTTCCAGGAAAAATTCCTGGAACGGTTCCGGATATCATCGTATGAGCGTTGAAGTATACTTATCCTGCAACCGAGAAACAAAGCAGTCGCTTCTATGCCAAAGGACGTGTTTGCCATCTCAGGAAGGGATACTTCGGTATTCTGAAACTGACCGCACCGAGCCGTGCCGAAGCCGCTGTATGACGGTTGCATGTAACACAATGCTTTACCGCAACACCTCAACACCTGTACCATCGCACCACTAATGTACTACCCGCAACACCCGCCGCATTGCATGAAAGGGGACAGGAGCGTTCGGACACGGCCGACCGAATGCAAACCGCCCACGTGCACACCTTTCATACAACGCGGCAACGCAGAGTGAAAGCTCTGCAACCGCCGAAGCTCCCGGGACTTCGGTTACTTACTTGAAACAAAGAAAATAAAAGACATATGCAGCGATTTCAAATTTCAAGCGAAATATCGCGGACGCACTTGAGAAGTCCGTTCAGGCTTCGTCGGGAATCGGGTTGAAGCTCCCTGTCTCCGCCTCGCCTTCACGGTTCTCAAAGGCGTTCGCTACAGCTGCAAGCAAAGGCGTTCGTGCTTTCTCGAAATTTTCGGGAGAGCCGGTCGTCTTTTTTTGTTGCAATTCTTGCTTCGACACGTGAAAGTTGCTATACTATCCTACAAAACAGAGTAAACTTTTTTACAAAGGGTTTACTCTGTTTTTCTGTTTTCAAAATTTCTGTTAAAAAAACCCGAAAGGAGCAAAATTTGTGAAACCCATCAAAGCAACGCACAGCGAACGTACTCGCGAAGTCCGCTCAGGTTTCGCCGGAAAACGTGCAGAAGGATGCGGGCGAAGTGCGTCCGCCATTGCCCGCGATTTCCCGCTTCGCCTTCACGGTTTTCAAGTCCGTTCGCTGTATTTAATCGCCGCAGTATTTTTATTGCTTGCGGCGGGATGCGGCAACACTCCGCAAGCCCCCGTTGATGCAGCTTTATACGTCCCGCAAATTCTTCATGCCGCACCGCTTGAAAGACCCGCCGAGCCGATTGCGGAAATGACGCAAATCGCACGGGCGGCAAATGAATTTTCATTTGCGCTTGCCGCAGAACTTGCGCAAACAACAGGAAATGAAAACTTTGTTGTGTCGCCGTATTCCGTATGGTTGCCTTTGGCGGCACTCTTAAATGCAACCGATGATGCATTCAAACCTCCGCTTGCCGAGTTATTGGGCGGAGCGGGCGTAAACGAGGCGGACATAAACCGCGCGGCATCCCGCATGATGTTCGATTTAACGAGCGGGAACAGCCCGCTTACAATCGCAAATACTGTTTTTGTCAGAAACAACGAACGTCTGCGTCGTGATTTTGCCGAAACTTTTTTCAATTACTACAGGGGAACGGCAATAAGCGTGGATTTTCAAGCACCCGAAACGGTGGCTCTTGTAAACCAATGGATTTATGACAATACAAACGGGTTAATATCGGATGTTGTGCAGGAATTCAACCCCGATACTGTTCTTTCGGTCATAAACGCGATTCATTTTTATGACCGGTGGGCGCATGAATTTCACTCCGGAAGAACTGCGCCGGGCGATTTTTATTCGCCCGGAGGCACAAGCCCGGCCTACTTTATGCGCAGCGAAATTACGCGGTTTTACTTTGAAGATGACCTTGTTCAGGCGACGCACCTTGCTTTTTCACAAGGAGGCGGTATGTATATATTTCTTCCGAAATCGGGGGACGCAACGGGCGTCCTGTCAAGCATGACACCGGAGTATTTTGAATACATCCGAAACAACGGCGGGCAAAAACATATTTTGCTGAAACTTCCGCGATTTTCAATTGAAAGCAATTGGAGCGAGTTGAATGGTACATTGATTGAACTCGGCGTACCGTTGTTTTGCGAATTTTCCGCGCCTTTAACAGGCGGGCTTGTATACGGAGATATTCCTTTACATGTTGCATCGGCGTCGCAAGCCGCAACGATTGATGTTAATGAATACGGAACTACTGCCGCCGCTGCAACAATGATGATTGTCCCGCAATCACAGCCGCCGCCGCCGGAAACGGAAATGATTTGCAATACGCCTTTTGTTTTTGTTTTGTACCAAAATACTTTTGACGGCGACGCGCAAATAATATTTATCGGCGTTGTAAATGCGCCGTGACAAGATTTGAAAATACGAGCTGTTACGGAAACAACTCCGAATGCGAGCCGGTACGAGTTGCGGTTAGAATCAACTGCCCCTTGTCTACGGCATAAATCAGCAGCCAATCGGGTTGGATATGACATTCACGATGACCGACATAATTTCCTCTCAGGGGATGGTCTTTATATTTGGGGTCAAGTGGCTTTTCCGCAACCAACGTTTCTAATACCTCGTCTAACAAGTACACAGGTAAGCCACCTTTGACAGCGCGCTTTCGGTCTTTTCGGTATTGCGATGTAGTTCGAAGGGTTAGCATTATTCGTCCTCCGCATCAATGTCTGCGTGCATTTCCGCAACGCTGTAATACGTTTTTGCATGAACCTTCCCGTCCATAATATCACGAGCCTCTTGAATGGCAGCTTCGGTTTCGGCGTTATAACGCGGCTGCCGCAGTTCAAACGGCAGACCTCCCACAAGCAGCGACTGGCGTAAAAACATAATCACCGCGTCTGAAACGGTGATGCCGAAGGTTGAAAATAATTCCTCTGCGCCGGATTTAGTTTCCGGGTCGATGCGAATGTGGAGATTAGCAGTTTTTAACATAAATAATCACCTCGCTGTAATTGTATCCGAATGCCCGCACATTAGCAACCGGGGTTATGAGGACTTGCAGCTTTTGCATGATACGTAGTTTCCTAATCCAACAAAAAAAACCGCGCTTCGCGCGGTTTTTTTAATAAATTTTTTGAAAGGGGGTTTGGGGGAAAACTTTTTTGTAAAAAAAGTTTTC
>WQVC01000108.1 GCA_009781765.1 Defluviitaleaceae bacterium
TTCACTCGCCCGAAAACGCCGGAAATCACTGGTTTCTTTGGCATTTTCTTGTCCGCCCCGCTCGGAGCGACAAAGACTATTATAGGCACATCCTTTCCGCATGTCAACCCTTTTTTTTAATTTTTTTGAAAAAATTTGCGGTTTTTTTTCTGTGCAAAGAAAAAGCCCGCTTTCAGCGGGTTTCAGGGCTGTTTTTGTCGAGTAAAAAATGCGGACAACGCATCGGCGCGAAATTTTTCGAAAACTATCGGTAATCAACCGGCTATAGCGAACGCCCTTGAGAACAGTGAAGGCGAGTCGGGAAATCGCGGGATTCAGCGCGTTTTCCGACGACGCCTGAACGGACTTCTCAAGTACGTTCGCGCTACCAATAGGTTTTTGCGCGACGAAAATATTTTCCGCGTCGCAACAAGTTTTGCATTTTTTTAAAAATCGTCCGAATCTCCCAAAAAACTCCCGAATTATTGACGTTTCGGGCATTTATGTGTTATTTTTTGTAAAAACAGGAGGCACGATAAATGAAACTTGTAAGTCTTAACTGCGAAAATTGCAATGCCGCGAGCGAATTAACGGTCGAGGACGACATAACCATCGCATTTTGCGCACACTGCGGCACAAAAAATCTGCTTGACGACGGTGTGCAAAAAATTCAGCATTGTATAAAGAAGGAAGACGTTGCGCGAATCAAAGAAAGCGAAACTCTGCTCAAAATAAAAGAAATGGAATTTGCCGAAAAGGAAAAACAGCGTCTTGCCGACACGGAAAAATCCGAATTGCGCGTCGGGTTTCTCGTGATTGCAATTGCCGCAATCGCAATCGTCGCGGCAATCGGGTACATCGTAAGCTGCGTAGCTTAGGGTACACGGGGTTCAAGTCTGCAACAAATTTTCCGCACCGAAGCAAAACTGCCGGCATCATACTCAATAACAAACATTTTTTCGGGAGGTTTTTTAATGGAAAATTCACGAGATATTTTTATGGCTTGCGACGCGGATTTCAACGACGCGAACATCGTCATGTTTTCCGCGCCGTTTGACGGCACAACGTCGTTTCGTCCGGGAGCGCGATTTGCGGGCGGCGAAATTCGGCGGGCGTCATTCGGAATCGAAACATTCAGCCCGTACCAATCGAAAGATTTGCTCAACCTGCAAATTTTCGACGCCGGCGAGCTTGAGCTTCCGCTCGGCAACGCGACCCGCGTTCTCGAAGCCGTCGAAGCGCGAACGGCAGAAATTCTCGACGCAAAAAAAACGCCGTTTCTAATCGGCGGCGAACATTTAATAACTCTCGGCGCGGTGCGAGCGGCGGCGCGAACTTTTCCCGACCTGCACATCCTGCACTTCGACGCACATGCCGACCTTCGCAACGATTATTTCGGCGAGCGGCTCTCCCACGCAACGGTAATGCGCCGCGTTTGGGAAATTGTGGGCAACGGAAAAATTCATCAGCTCGGCATTCGCTCCGGCGACGCCGAAGAATTTGCCTTCGCGTCCGCGCACACTAATATGTACAAATTCGACCTGCGCGACATGGAAAAAACCTGCCGCACGCTTCGCGGAAAGCCGGTTTATTTCTCCCTCGACCTCGACGTACTCGACCCGGCGGCTCTGCCCGGAACCGGCACGCCCGAACCCGGCGGCGTATCATTTCGCGAATTGCACAACGCGGTCATGTTGCTGCGCGATTTAAACATCGTCGCCTGCGACGTCGTCGAACTCGCGCCGAACTACGATACAAGCGGCGTTTCAACCATGGCGGCGTGTAAAATTATTCGCGAAATTTTGATGATACTCTAACGCTTCGCGTCAAAACAACCGCACCGCACTCCTCCGCGCAAACGAATACAAAAGCACCTCGGAAACCGTCCGCTCGGTGGCTTTGCCCAACGCCTCGCGGTAAATTTCCAACTGCGTGCGATGTCTTTCCGCCCACTGTTCAAGCGGTACGCCTTTGGGAATGAGGTCGTTTTTGAAATCCGCCACGACCACCCTCCCCTCCTCCTCAAACCAACAGTCGATAATTCCGTGAACGAGAATATTTTCCCCCGCGCCCGCATCGCCGTACAATTTTTCCGCGCCCAACGCGAACACAAACGGCACTTCCCGATAAAGTGTCCCGGCTTTTGCCGCCGCTTTCATACGATTTCCGAGAGGCGAACTGACAAACGCCTCTATTTTATTGCGCTCAACCGCCGCCGCTTCTTCTTCGTCCAAAAAATTTTTCGCAACCAACTCACGCACCAACAAATCAACGCCCTCACGGCCGGCATGTCGTTCAAAATCAATATGCTCAACAACGACGTGCATAATGCTGCCGAGCCGCGCCGCCGTCACGCCCCGCGCCCCGCGAATAAACTCCGGCGCATCAAAAATCGGCGGCGGCTCTTCGCGAAAACTGCTGTCGGGCGTAATATCGTACAGCCGGCGAATTTCCGAAATCGACAATTTCGACGGCAATAATGAAGATGAAGGCCTTTCGGATGAAGGCTTTTCGGGAGAAACTTTTGAAAAAGTTTCTCCCGAACCCTCTTCAAAACTTTCGTCGGAAATCTCGCCTTGCGAGATTTCCGCATTAAAGTTTTTTGCGGGTTCGGACACTCTGCCACGATGCCATCTCACCTCAAAAAATTTACCGTCGTCATCGTTAAGAACACAGGGCATAATCCAGTCGAGATACGACAGCGCGGAAAGACTGTCCAGCCATCGCGCCTCAGAAGTTGCGGTTGCGCGACCGGTAAGAATCAATCGTTCTTCCGCGCGGGTTGCGGCTACATAAAGGCATCGAAGCTCCTCCGACAAATTTTCGCGGCGCGTCAATCGCGAAAGCGCGGTACGCGCAAGGGTGTTCGCGCGTGTTCGAAGCAAAGTATCAATGTAATACGGGCCGACGCCGAGGCTTGAATGCAAAATCATGGGCAAGCGTTCGTCCTCGGTGTTGAAGCGTTTTGCCAAAAATGCGCAAATGACAACGGGAAATTCAAGCCCCTTCGACTTGTGAATGGACATAAGACGCACCGCGTTTTCGACCTGCACGGGTTCGGCGGCGGCGGCAGACAGCCCGCCCGCGTCGATTAGCCGCTCTATGTAACGCACAAAATGAAACAGTCCGTGAAGGCTCAGGGATTCAAAATCCGTTGCGCGTTCCGATAAAAGACGCAAATTCGCTTGCCGCGTTGCGCCGCCGGGCATGTTTGCAACATGCGCCGGGTAGTTTGTTGTGTCGAAAATAAATCCGATTAAACGGCTGACCGGCATGTACACCGCCGCATTGCGAAAATTTTCGAGGTCGAAAAAAAAACGCGACAATTTCGCGGAAAGGGCGGACTCGCTTTCGGAAGCAGAATCGCCGTCCGATTCGCCGCCTAAATCCGTCATGGCTTCGAGGGAATGCTCCGCCGCCGGCATGTGTTCCCGATGCCCGCCTTCGAAACCTGTCACGGCTTCGAGGGAATGCTCCGCCGCCGACTCATGTTCCCCGGCTTCGCTTTCGAAACCTGTCACGGCTTCGAGGGAATGCTCCGCCGCCGACTCATGTTCCCCGGCTTCGCTTTCGAAACCTGTCACGGCTTCGAGGGAATGCTCCGCCGCCGACATATGTTCCCGGTGTTCATTGCGCGTTTGACGCGCGCGCGCGCGTGCCTTGTCGTAGAAATCGCGACCTTCGATGCGGCTGATTTCCAAAAGTTCGTCGGCATCGAGAGCGTAAACCGGGCTTGTAAGCACGGTGATTAAGTCGATGTCTTGGCGCGGATTGTCGGCGATGCGCAAGAATGCCAACGCCGTTTTAATTTCCTGCTGCTCGAAAAATCCTTCGTTCATGTCGGCAATTGCGTCGATGCCGTGATTTTTCAGCTCCTCAACAACTTCGCCGGCAATGCTCGAAAAACTGCGCGTCAAAATTGCGATGTCGCCGTGCTTGTAGCCGCGAGCCGCAAGCTCGTGAATACACGCGGCAATTACTCGCGTTTCCGCAACAATCGTGCTTGCCGTGTCGTCGTCGGAATCGTTTTGAAAAAGCTCGATTTGCATTTTCAAATCCGGCATGTCGTCATAATTTTCCCGACCGGGATAAAGCGCGGCTTTTTCGTCGTAATCCGTGCCGCCGAAACCGCGCCGCATAAGTCGCGAAAAAATAAAATTAACCGCGTCGATGACCTCCGGGCGTGAACGAAAATTGTGCGACAGGTCGATTTTGTGCGTGGTTGTACTGTCGTACTTTTTTATGAACATGCCGGGGTCGGCGCGGCGAAAACGATAAATACTTTGCTTCACGTCGCCCACCATGAATCGGCGCGACGCAACCGCAGATAAAATCAAGTCCTGCAATTCGTTCGAGTCCTGATATTCGTCAATCAGCACCTCGTGATAAATTTTATCCGGCGGCGCGGGAGTCATATCCTCCGGGCCGTTGGGGTACAAAATTTGCACGACGAAATGCTCCAAGTCAGAGAAATCCACGATGTTTCGCGCGCGTTTTTCCGCTGCGTATGCTTCGGAAAATCGCCGGGCGAGCCTCATCAGCGCGTCAACTCGCGGCGCAAGCGCATGTAAATCCGCAAGCATTTTCTCCGGCGATGCAACAAAAATGCTTTGCACAACTTTGTTCATGCGCTCCTTGACCGCTTTGTTTCGAATGCGTTGCGCCCGCTCCTTTAACTCCGGGTCAACGCCGTCTTTGACCGTGATTCGCGGCAACGCGCCCCAAATCAGTTTCTCCGGCGACGGGTTTTCGCGAAAATTTTCTAACATTTCGGCGTCGGCGTAGAGGCGGTCTGCATATTTTTCCGGCCCGTCGGGAATGTTACAGAGTTCAATGGCGCGGTCGATTGCCGCGAGTGCTTCGTCGGTTTCGGCGGCGAGTTCTTCGCGGGCGATTCGCGCCCACGGCGTTGCGGCAAGGTCGTCGATGTTTTCAAATGCGGCGGCGGCTCGACGCGCGGCGGCAGCGGGAAAAGGGTCGCTGTCGAGAAAATTGCACAGCTTTATAACGAGAGATTCGAGGCGTTCGTCGGAAGTTTTTCCGCCGTAAACGTCGGCGAGGTCGAGAAAATCGGCGTTACCTTCCAAATATTCCGCCTCGAAAATTTCGTCGATTACAAGGGATTTGACCAACGAAAGCTCGGCATCGTCGCCAACGCGAAAGGCGGGGTCGATGTCGAGCTTTTGAAAATTTTCGCGCACAAGTTTTGCGCAGAATGCATCAATTGTTGAAATATCCGACGCGGGAAGCAGCGCGGCATGATGCGAAAGCCCGTTGTCGTTGAGCTTTGTTTCGATACGCTCGCGCATTTCGGCGGCCGCCGCTTTTGTGAACGTAACCACAAGCAAATCCGACAGAGCCACGCCCTCGGAAACATGCCGCACGATTCGCTCGGTCAGGACCGCCGTTTTTCCCGAACCGGCCGCCGCAGACACAAGAATTTCCTGCGCGTTGCAGGCAATCGCTTCCGCTTGCGCGGGTGTGAATTTTGTCATGGAATCCCCTCCGTATTGAGTATAGCATTTTTTTATTAAAACTGCGGGACTCCGCCCCGCACCCCGGAAACTTTTGAAAAAGTTTCATCAAAACTTTATAAAAAATCGCGCGATGCGCGATTTTATGAGAGACATGAAAATGCGAATTTTATTTTTTATTAGGGCGTGTTGCCCTCGCAGGCGGCATGAGATTAGGAGTGTAATTACCGTGAGCAACGGACGGAACAGCAAAAAAGATAACCGGAGTGTGCTTTTGCGCGGAGGTTTTGTTGTGTGCGTCGGGTTTGCGATGTACTTCGGGGCGTCGCTTGTGATTGAGATTCGCACGAACCGGCAGGGCGCGGAGTTTTATGCCGCGATTCCGGCGGTGCATGGGGTTGCGCCTCGTGCGATGCCCGCGCCGGTGTCTGCGCCCGCGCACATGCCGTTAAATGCTCCGAACGATGCCGCCGTTCGGGACGAAACGCATGATGCAACCGGCGCGCCCCGGGCGGAAGATTCGGAGGACGACAAGGCGATTGAGTCAAGGGCTTGCGGGGCGACCGAAACGAATGATGCGGATGAGGCGATTGATACAGCGGTCGGTGAGGCGGCTTCAGGCCGGTTTTCGGCGAAGTGCGAGATGATTTCAGACGCGACTTATTATGACTTCGCCGCACTGCGTCGGGAATTTCCGTCGATTGTCGGGTGGATTCAGGCGGGTGACGCGCCCGCTTCGCTCCGCAGGAAAGGCGAAAAAGCCGGAGTTTCCGCGTCGGGCGGAATAAATTATCCGATTATGCAGGGCTGCGACAACGATTTCTATCTGCATCATCTGCCCGACGGGGCGCGCCATGCGTGGGGGTCGATTTTTTTGGATTATCGCAACGCCGCCGATTTTTCCGACGCCGGCATTCTGATATACGGGCATAACATGCGCGCGGGGCATATGTTCGGTTCGCTTCGCAACTACGAAAAACAGGATTTTTTCGATGCGCATTCCGACATGTTTATTTTCACGCCCGAGCGCGATTTCGTTTTGAAACTTTTTGCGGGATATGTAATCGACGCATCGGTTGAAGTGCCGCCGATGCGGTTCGAAAATGAGGCGCGTTTTGACGAATTTATCAGAGATGTTCGCCGGCGTTCGTTTTTTTCAAGCGATGTGATTCCGACGTTCGGCGACACCATCGTTTTCCTCTGCACCTGCACCGACGGCGCGAATATTCACGGCAGGCTTATAGTGGCCGGGGTTTTGACTTAGTCCTTCTTTTTGAGGATATACACAACCGGCTCGAACAAAAATGTAACCATAAAAAGACTGTACAACGGCGAAATTAAAACAACCGACATGTGAGCCAAATCAAATTCGGGAATGCTGATAAGGGCAATAAGTACACTGATTGCCGCCGCAAGCAACGCCGTTTTTGACAGCAGCCGAAAAAGCGCGGATGCTTGCATTCGAAGTTCATCCGAGATTTCTTTTTTCGGAAAAGCCGCCGCACGAAGTCCCGTGAAAAATAATTTAATACTCCGCGTAAAAATCAGTATTGCCAGCAACGGAATAAAAATCATTATGAACGACGGGATGTTGGTGTAGTAAGCTATATTGCCTGTTGTTACTATTGCAAAGACATTTCCGAGCAGGAATATTGCCGCGGCCGCAAGGCTTGCGACTACCTGCTTATTGCTTCTTGTTACGTTGGTGCTTTCCTTCAGATGTTTTACCATTTTGCTGTCTCCCTTCAATAAGGAGTCGATTGTTATGTCGTAAACATCGCTTAAAATTATTAAGCCGGCAACATCGGGATAGCTTTTTCCGTTCTCCCAATTTGACAGGGTTTGTCGGCTTACGCCTGCCTTTTCCGCAACTGCTTCTTGTGTGAAATTCGTTGCCGCTCTTGCCTGCTTTAACTTTTCACCAATGCTCATTATAAACAACGCTCCTGCCCCTGATTCGGGTTTCATATCGGGGAGTATAAATTTTGCTCCGGTTTGATTCCACCAAAAATTTTTTACATCGTGTAAAAATGCATTTACATCAACGCAAAAACATCTTTACGCGCCCGCAAAATCAGGGCGTGTTCTCACTTACGATAATGCACGGATTTTGAGGCGATTTTGCGCCAATTGAGGAAGTTTGGACGCGGCGTGCAGGATGCACGCAAGGGAAAACTGACGAAAAGTGGCGTAAAATCGACCAAAAGACGGGCGTTAGCGGATGTGAGAACACGCCCTACATAAGATTCGACGCCCCGAACCCGTAGGGCAAAATTTCGCCGAACGAATGCACTTTAAAATCGTCCTCGGTTTTCACGACGATAACCTCGCAATCCGCATCGAAAAATTCGCCCAACATCTGGCGGCAAACGCCGCAGGGGTAGCAATATTGCGGTTCGCCGTTTTTTGGTGCTCCGGCGACGGCGATTGCCGTAAATTCGCGCTCGCCTTCGCTTACGGCTTTGAAAAGCGCGGTGCGTTCGGCGCAATTTGTGGGCGAATACGCCGCCGATTCAATATTGCATCCCGTGAAAATTTTTCCGCCTTTGGTCAGCAACGCCGCCCCCACGCAAAAATTCGAATACGGCGAATACGATAATTTTTTCGCTTCAAGTGCCGCTGCTGCAAGTTTTTTGTAATTCATGCGATTTCTCCCGTTTTTAAGATTTTTTGCAAGTCAATCGGCAGCTAACCGGTTACCGATTGATTTTTGCACAATTTATTATACAGACATTGAGAGTGTTGAAAAATTACGAGCAGATTTGGTTGCCGAATCCGTTAAACCAAACTCGTTTTTCAAAAGGTTTTTTATCGGCGTACGCCGACGATTGAGAGGCAGTACCTATCGGAAGAAAACAAACAAGTTCGTAATCTTCGGGAACGCCCAAAATTTTTGCCATTTTCCGCCCTATCATATCGGCGTCGGTAATATGCCCTTCATACCAACAACTTTGATACCCGAGTTCAACCGCCGCCAACAACATATTTTGAATTGCCGCCGAGTAATCCTGAACGTTAAAACACCTGTCTCGGTACGCAATAATTTTTTGCGTAAGAACACATATTATTGCCGGAGCGGTTTCTGCTGCCGGCGGCTTAATTACATCGCGTAATTTGCGCAACAAGTCAGCATCGCCAACAACAATTAAACTTGTTGTTGGCTTGTTGCATCCGGAAGGGGCGGCTAAACCCGCTTCCGCAATTTTAATTAAATCCTCTCTCGGAACTTTTTTATTTTCATATTTTCCGCGGTAACTTGTTCTGTTTTTTATCGCATCTGATGCTGTCATATGAAGCTCTCCTTTTGCAACGGTTTTTACGCGAAATTTCCTAGGGTGTGTCGTCAAAAGCGAAATGATATAATGGAGAAAACCCAAAGGGGGTAATCTCCGTGAATGAATCATGCCACCGCCACGATATAACGGACACGCTGTGGAGCTTGATAGAACCGAA
>WQVC01000109.1 GCA_009781765.1 Defluviitaleaceae bacterium
CGGTTCTATCAAGCTCCACAACGTGTCCGTTATATCGTGGCGGTGGCATGATTCATTCACGGAGATTACCCCCTTTGGGTTTTCTCCATTATATCATTTCGCTTTTGACGACACACCCTAAGGTATAGGGGTGGGCGAAATTGCCCGCGCCGCCGACACTGCCCGTTCCGCCGCCCCAAATGCGACCTACGGTTGTTACGGTAGCGGGGGTTACGCTTATATTGCCGCTAAGAGCGACGCTGTTTTGTATATTGGTATGGCTGTTTCCTGTAATGCCGCCCGCATTGCCCGTTCCGCTTACCGTGCCTGTGGCGTAAGAGCGGGTGATGGTGTTGACGGCACCGATAGCTACGCCATGCGACCCGACAAGTCCGCCTGCGCTTAAGTTTCCTGTTACATTGCCGGTTGCGAAGCTGTCCTCAATGGTTGCGGTACCGGAAGTTAAGCCGACCAAACCGCCGACGGAGTTTGCAGAGGCATTTACATTACCGGTTGCAAAACTTCGGCGTATTATGCCCGAACCGCCATGCAGTCCGACCAAGCCGCCTATATTATGGCCGCCGGTTCCCGTTCCCGTAACAAACCCGGATGCACTGCTGTTTTGTATCGTGCCGGTGTTTGCACCGACCAAGCCGCCTGTATGGTTGTTGCCTGATACATCGGCAGCGGAGCGGCTGTTTGTTACAGTGCCTCCTGCATTGTGTCCGACCAAAGCACCCGTGTAGTTGCCGGTTAAGTTTGTAACACTGCCGGTAACGGTAAGATTTGCGATATTTCCTTCGTTTCGCCGGAATAAGCCGACGCCGTTATCTAAATCTGCGTTTATATTTACCTGAACGGTGTTTCCGCCGCCGTTAAAATTGCCGGAGAAAGTAGCCGGCGTTACGGCGAGGCCACCTATCATTGCGTCGTTATTAACCGCGCCGGCGGTGCCGCGCAGGTCGAGGTTTGCTGCAAGAGTGTAGTATCTTGCGGCGGGAGCGGGCGAGGATGCCGGCATTTGATTTGTGCCGGCGGCGAGGGCGTGGTTATCCCGCATCCAGTTCCAGTTTGCGACATTTGCGATAAGCCACGGGGATGCGGATGTACCTGCGCCGTCCGGGGCGAGGATGCCGCCGGTGATGTTTGCGGTCGCCGCGCCCGGGTCGCCGATGTTTGACGGCGTACCCGTACCGGTACTCGGGCCGGTGGTGTTGCCGTAAATAACTCCGCCGTGCATGTTAAAGACAGCTCCGGTGAAGAAGAATACGCCGCCCTCGTCAAAAGGTTCGCTGTTGTTGCGGACAGTGCCGCCGTACATATTAAACACGGCGTTAGAGCCGCTGACCATTATGCCGCCGGTAGCATTGTTATTATGGGCGTTTTGCAATATTGCGCCGTCGTGCATTTCAAGTGTGCTGTTTCCGCCAACAAATATTGCCGGGTTTCCCGCGCTTACGTTATCGCGGTTTCCGTCAATGGTAATATCCTCCAAAATAAGGGTTGAGCCGTTTAACACGTCAAGCATGGTGTCAACAAAGCCGGGGTCGCGTAAAAGCGTACCGCTGCCCGTTACCGTAACGGTTGCGCCGCCGGTTACGAGGATTACCCCCGTAAGCAGTACCGTGCCTGTTACGGTTATGGTTTGGCTTGTGTTTATTGTGGCCGCCCCTTGTGTGGCTGTCCATGTTTGGTTAAAGGGGGCTATGGGAATGTAGGCTTGCGGCGCGGGGGCGTATGCGGGTGTGTAGGGTGTGTAAGGGGGAGGATAGCCCGCGCTCGGAGGTAAGTCGGGAAAGTCGGGTGTCGGGGTGTCGTCCGCTGCCGGAGGTGTGTCGGAAAAGTCGGGTGCAGTGTCCGCGCCGGGTGCGTCGGGGGCAGGTAAGGCGGGGGTGGAGTCGGGTGTGTCGCTTGTCACCGGGGGCGCGTCGTCCGCTCCGGCATCCGCTGCGGGTAAGTTTGCATCGGGCGCGAATGCATACGGTGCGTCGGGCGCGTTCGGAACTGCGGGGGTGTTGTCCGGTGCCGGTACGTTTGCGTCAGACGCATCGGACATTGCGGGTGCGTCGCTTGCTCCCGCGTCCGTATCGGGCGAATCGCCGAAGTCGGCAGCGTCTTGCGTCAGTCTGTCGCAGGGCTGTGCGCTGCATAACGCTCCGTCATCGTCGTCGCCCCGAGCATCGCAGTGCGTCGATGATGCAGTACGCGCAAGGCGTTGCATCGTCGGGGCAATACGCGCAGGGCGGTGCGTCGCTCGGGCAGCCCGCCCGACAGTACACGCAGACCGTTGCATACCGGTCGCCGGTCGCGTCGGTTGCGTTGCTTCCTCCGTCCGTCGCAAACCCGGGCGTAACCATAGTAAGCGTAAGTACGAAGGCTAACAGCAGCGCGAGGAATTTTTTACGTTTGTTTGCCATTTTTGAATCTTCCTTTCCCCTGTGGGTTGAATTTTTTGTTCGAAATTTCCGAGGGATGTTTTCGCCAACCCGAAAGGTGGTAACGAGGCGATGAAACATTCCGAACGCGAATCAAGAGTTCAAAACAACGCGCCGCCGTAAAAGCCTTGTGGCGAGCGACCGGTTGTTTTTTCGGATGCTTTTTCCGAAAAAACGACATCGAGCGAGCCGTTTACAAGGCATAGGCGGGACGTTGTTTCCCACCTTTTGATTCGCGTTCCGATTTCATTTTAACACAGATTCGGAAAACTGTGTGCGAAATATTGCGGTTTGTTCGGTTGAAATTTGCATGAAGTTGCTTTATCGAGAATGCACTTGAGAAGCCCGTTCAGGCTTCAGCGCGTTTCCCGGCAAGAAAATTCAAGCGTTTCGTGGTATAATATGTACCGAAGCAGGTTTACAAGAGGGTTGGCTTGCGCTTCACTGACTTTGTTTTTTGAGGGAGGTGAAGCATTGTTCGAGATTTTTGCATATTTCAGCAACGAATTTTATGTGTTCGCGCTTATCGCGTTGGGCATGGTGCTGTGTTATATGACGGACAAGCAAGACAAAAAAAAATAGCCGCCCTCGGTCAGGCAACGGCTATTTGATTTAAAAAAAGTCATTAGCAGTGAAGCCAAGCCATTTTGTGACCTGCTTCGCTTTTATTATACCCCAAAATTGCCGCTGTGTAAACACGAACATATAAGGGTTCAAATATCACCCGTCAAGCCGCGCACAAAAAAACCACGACAAACAGAGCGCGAACCCGGACTCGGCCTGCCCGGTGCGGTTCTGTTTGTTGTGGTTTAATTTTTGTGCATTGAAAGAAATTTCGGACGTCCGAACCGTAACTTTGCCCCAAACACCGTCGCGCGATTGTATACATGGTGTGCGGGCATTGTTCCGTTATGTGAGCGTTGAGGCGTACCTCCTCTTCGCTTGAACACAATATAATCGAACGTTATTTTGATGTCAAGTGTTTGCGAAAATATTTTCGTTGAATTTTTTTGCCTGCCTCACACTGTTCAAGCGGAGTAAGCGGTTCGCTCATGCGAACGGCGTTGAGAAGCCCGCTCAGGCTTCGGCGGAAAACGCGTTGAAGCCCGCGATTTCCCGCCTCGCCTTCTCGGTTCTCAATGCCGTTCGCAATTGTTGTCGTTTTCGGGAAAAACACCCGAAAACAACCGGTCGCTCACCACAATGCATTTAACGCCGACGGGACGCAAATCAAATTGATTCACTGTACATAATCGGAATCACACAAACCGCGCGAAATTTTCCGTCGGATAAATTTGCGGAAAAATTTCCGCCGACTGATGCTGCGCGATGTCGCAGGTTTCGCAAGCCGACGCCGGGTTTGTGTGACGCCCGCGTGAGAGTGTTCGTGGCCTTTGTCCCGGAAAAACGCGATTGCGGCGTCGCATTTTCGACGCAAAGGCGTACAATGTGGGGCGTTGCGTCGAGGGTTACGCGGCTGATTTCGCCGGGAGCGTGTTTTGCGGCGTTTGTGAGGGCTTCGTTGAGGCAGGCCTCGAGTACGTTCCAAACGTGAACCGGCACGCGCGACGTGTTTCCGAAAATATTAAATTGCACTTCGCCGGGAAATTTTTCGCAAACATTGCGCAGCGAATCCGCACCGATTGCGCTCACCGGCGCGAGGTTATGCACGGCTTCGCGAATTTTATTTATGCCTTCATCCAGGCGCGAAAGCGCGGCGTCGTAAAGGGTTACGGCGCCGTCGGTGCCGGAAATTTCGGCTCGTGCCGCTTGAAGCGAAATATACGCCGCAACAATTTCGTGACCCGCGTTATCGTGAATTTCGCGGGCGATTCGTGCGCGTTCGCTTACGGCCGTCATGCCTTCGATTCGTGCTGCGGCGGAAAGCAAATCGCGCTGAAGCGACTCCATTTCGTAAACCTTGCCGGCTTCGGCGTCGCGACGTTTAAGCCCGCGCTCTCGTTCGGCTTCGCCGAGCCGATAAAACACATCAGCGGTAAGCATCACGCCCACAATCAGCAAAGCGTCGGGGTAAATTAACAAACAAAGCAGAAAATCCGCCGCAATTGTTACACCTGATTTCGGCTCGCGCCACCGTAAAAGCGTCATGCAGGCCAGTGCCAAAATCAAAAAAAAGCCCGCCAACTCCCCGCCGGAAATCCAACGAGCAGTAAGCAGACTGAAACAAAAAAAGAGGATTGCGATATAAAAAAGTTTCATGCAAATCACCCGGCTATAAAATTCGTCGCCGTCCGCCGTATAAAAGAAACGCCGTTGCAAACAACGCCATCGCCAAAAGCGAAAGAAAATACATATGCAAGTCGTCGCCGTTAAGCAGAGTTTCAATTGCGCGCGCCGCCCAGTGCGGCGGAAAAATCGCGCTGATGTAAGCCAACGGACCGGGCAAAAATTCGAGCGGAATAAACAGTCCGCCCAAAGATGCCACCATTGTAAGCACAACGGAAAATACGGCAAAGCTCGTTTCCTTGTTGTTGAAAATACAGCTCCACGCGAACGAAAGCCCTACCGATGTTGCCGCAAGAAAAAGATAACACAGGGCAAGAAGCGCGGCAAATCTTATTTCCCAACCATGCA
This sequence comes from Defluviitaleaceae bacterium, assembly GCA_009781765.1. Taxonomy (GTDB): domain Bacteria; phylum Bacillota; class Clostridia; order Lachnospirales; family WQUN01; genus WQVC01. Next base: position 5,010 of record WQVC01000109.1, read on the forward strand.
CCGCCGTGCCGAGTGCGACGGATGCAAAAATAATTCCGGTCACGGGAAGCATAGTTGAAAAAAAATTTTGCACGAGGTAACTGCGCATTGTAATCGGGCCGGCAAGAATGCGAATTACCGTGCGTTCCATATTGTCGTCGCGAATGCCCCGCGCCGCAAGATACGCGCCGAACATTAAAATCATCGCCAAAATATAATAACCGCGATTTTCCCCCCGAATACTCGGCGCGTCGAAAGCAAAAAGAATAATCGCAAACGGCAAAACCAAATTTACCGCAAGCACAATCGGATTTTTCAGCGACCGCCGAAGCGCGTAATTAAAAACCGTCAAATTCACGCGAGCCGCCTCCTTCCGAGAAGCCACGCGACAATTCCGGTAACTGCGGCAAATCCCGCCAAAGCGGCAAGCCCCGTAAGCGCGGACGTTGTATCGGCAGTGGCCGACAGCAACATGCCGTAATCGTCAAAAACAAATTGCCCCACGCCCGATTGCAACACCGCGCGAAGTGCCGCCGAATACGGCATTCCGTGGGTCGAAAGCAAATCGCCGATAACGGGCAAACGAACTCTGCCGAAAAACCCCGACAGAATAAAAATTGCCCACGATATTCCGATATGCGCCGCAACGGCCGTACCGCTTTTTTTAATCAGAACGGACAAAATCACGCCCAAAAACTGCCCGAACAACGCCGTTAAAACCATCGCCGCCACAACAAATCCGATGTTTCCCACGTAAATATCATACACAACCGCCCCGATAAGCAGAATAATTCCGCCCGAAACAAGTGTAAAAAGCAAGCTCGCCGCAAGCGCGCCAAACAAATATTTATTTAACGCAACCGGCGCGGCAAGAAGCCGCCAACGTGTTTCGCCCTGCAAATCAAGGCAAACATATTCGCAAATATACGACCCCGCCATCAGCTGAAACATCATCATAATTTGAAGCACAACAACAGTCGCAATAACATGCCCCCCGAAATCAATATTTGCAACGTTGATTTCCACGTTCAAAAACACCAACACAACGGGCATCAAAATAAAAATTAAAAGTCCAATCGGGTCAAGCGACGTGCGGCGCAAATAATGCAAAAAAATTAACATGTTAAGACCTCCTCTGTTTAATACCTCTGTTTAATACCTCTGTTAAGACCTTGGGGCTTCGCCCCAAACCCCACGAACTTTTTGAAAAAAGTTCGACAAAAACTTTAATTAAAATCGCGCGAAGCGCGATTTTATGATGGGGTCAAGGGGACATTGTCCCCTTGCGGGAGTTTGAGGGCGAAGCCCTCAAGGTTTTGGTAAGTGCGTACCGGGCGAAGCCCCCGAGGTTTTATTTAATTTTATTGAGCGTTATCATCGCGTAACTTTTTGCCGGTGAGGGTGAGGAAAACATTTTCGAGGTCGGGTTTGTCGTTGGAAATTCCGCTGACGCCGCCGTGACGCATCGCGATTTCCATTATGCGGTTCAGGTTGCCGCTGTCTGCGCCGGAAATTATTACGTATTCGTTGCCGTTTACGTGAACATCTTTGACGCCGGAAATTGCGCGAATGTCTTCGGTGAGAGCGGCGGACGGCGCGGCGGCTGTCAAACGAACGGTGTCCTCGTAGGCGATTCTGCCCACAAGTTCGTCAAGCGTGCCGCCCGCGATTACGCGCCCCGCATCCATAATTGATATGCGTTCGCAGATGGCTTGCACTTCTTCCATGTAGTGGGTTGTGTAGATGACGGTTGTTCCTTCGGCGGCAATTTTTTTTACGGATTCTAAAATGTGGTTGCGCGATTGCGGGTCGATGCCGACGGTGGGTTCGTCCATGATTAAAAGCCGAGGGCGATGCACAAGCGCGCATCCGATATTCAGGCGGCGTTGCATTCCGCCGGAGAACTTTTTCGGGCGTTTTTTTGCGTGTTCCGTGAGTCCGATGAACTCCAACACGCGCGTTACGTTATCGCTTAACTCTTTGCCGCGAAGCCCGTATAACGAGCCGAAATATCGCAGGTTTGCTTCTGCCGAAAGGTCGCCGAACACGGTGACTTCTTGGGTGACGATGCCCATTTCCTGTTTGATGTTCACGTTGTTCACGGTTTGCTTTTGCCCGAAAACGGAAATTTCGCCGGCGGTAATGTCAATCAGCCCGATTAACGCGCGAATCGCCGTGGTTTTTCCTGCGCCGTTCGGCCCGAGCAGCCCTAAAATTTCGCCCTCGTTAATTTCTAAATCGAGATGGTCGAGTGCGGCAAGGTCGCCGTATCGTTTAACGACGTTTTTCATGTACGCGATGCTCATAGCAATCCTCCCAGAATGCGAATCCATGGTTCAAAATAACAGTCCGCCGAAAATGCCTTGTGGTGAGCGACCGGTTGTTTTGCAAAGCAAAACGACATTGAGCGAACCGCACTTACAAGGCATCGGTGTGCTGTTATTTCCTACAGCGGATTCGCGTTTAAAAACCAAGAATCAAAATGCCGGCGGATAAAAATGCGAGGTGCGACGGATAAAAAATGTAGAACAGCCATTTCATATTTCTGCCGCGTTCGCCGTTGTAGCCGAGAAGCAAAAGCGCGGATAACGCGATTCCGATGGGGAACATCAGCATAACATTGGCGAAATCGGAATTTGCAATCAGTGCGTTACCCATTGCCCCCATATCCATGCCCGCCTCAACGGCGTTTTCGAGCATGGCAATCGAACCGCGCGTAAGCAGCGACATGCCGAGAAAACACACCGCGCCGAAAAGCGGCGGGATGATGCGCCGTGCGGTTTCGTTGCGAATCGCATGATACATAAGAACCATCGTAACGCCCACAAAGTACCATTCGAGAAAAATCATCGAAAGGGGAACGATTATAAAAATATAGAGAAGCCAGAATAACGCGCGAATTTTAATTTTGTCGTACAGCACCAAAACAAGCAGCCCCACCGCTATAGCGAACATGATGTTTATAAACGGGTAGCCCATGGGATTGCCGCCGATAGGAATCGCCAGTGCAATAATATGAAACGGCAGGGCAATCACGCCGACAACAAGTATGCGCAGGATATATTTTTTCAGGTTTGACGTATGCCGGTATCCTTCCACAACGAAAAATCCCATGATGGGAAAAGTGAATCCGCCGGTAAGCCACAGCGGAAACCGCAAAAATTCCGGCACGATGCTCCACCACGCCGCAACAACGTGGCTCAAAAACATTCCGATGATTGCAATCATTTTGAGTTGGTACGCATTAAATTTGAACATAAAAAATCGCCTCCATATCAGTGATATAGTGAATCAATTTGATTTGCGTCCCGTCGGCGTTAAGTGCATTGTGGTGAGCGACCGGTTGTTTTCGGGTGTTTTTCCCGAAAACGACAACAATTGCGAACGGCATTGAGAACCGAGAAGGCGAGGCGGGAAACGCGGGCTTCAGCGCGTTTTCCGACGAAGCCTGGGCGGGCTTCTCAAGTGCGTTCGCGACAATACATAGCCGATGGGACGCTTCTTAATTTGATTCACTATATGAGTAAAAAACGCGGGGACATTTTTTACGAACGGTTTCGATTTCCGTTCGTCACTATTATGCCGCAAGGCGATGTGTTTTACCGGTTACATTTGTCACGAAAAAAAAGACTTGACAGCGAACAATATTTCGATTATTCTTGTCCCGTGATGCAAACAGGAACAAATGCCCGCTTTCTTGTGCCTTAATCGGCCGACGGCGCATGGGGCTTTGTTCCGCATTTCGGACGTCCGAAACGCTTTTTATCGTTTTTTCAGTACAATTTAATACCACGACAGACAGAACCGGACGGATGATTTATTCATCCGAGGTGCGCCGCGTTCTGTTTGTCGTGGTTTTTTGTGTTTGCGCGACTCATTGCGCGCGCCACTGCTCGCTGCAAGGCAA
>WQVC01000110.1 GCA_009781765.1 Defluviitaleaceae bacterium
ATTTCTCGGTTGCAGGGCAAGTATATCCCTATCGTCTTACGGTGATATCCGGAACGGTTCTGAGAAATTTTCCTGGAAATTTTCCTGGAATCGTTCCGGGAATGTCCCCGAAATCGTTCATGTAGACATTGCTGCGAATGTCCCCTCCTCGGCTTCCTGTATCGGCGGCATTTCGGCGAAAAAGCCGCCGGCAGGTTTTTTCTTGTTTATAAAACGCACTTAATGTAAAATAAGCGCGGGTGATTTTATGAAAACTGCATGGTTGCGAATAAATCAGGCCGGCTATACGCCCGAGCGCGAAAAAACGGCGGCGGTTCTGTCCGAAACGGATATTTCCGGGGCGGTATGGACGTTAAAAATCAACGGCGCGACGGTTCTTGAAGGGCGACTTTCTTCGCCGGGACGGGGCGACGATTTTCATGTTGCGCAGGATTTTTATTACGCAATTGACTTCGGTGCGGCAACCTCCCCCGGAACGTACATTTTGGAGCTTGAAAACGCTGCGCCTCAAAAAATAATCATCGCCGAAAACCCGTACGCGCTGTTTGCGCAGCAAGCGTTAAGCCATTTGCGAAGAATGCGCAGCGGGTGCGCCACCGATTTAACTGCCGCTTCGCATCCGGGGGACGCGGCGGCAATTGTACATACTTCCGACGGCGATTGGCAGAACGGAGCGTGGAAAGAAGCCGTGCCGCGACGTTTTGTTGACATGCACGGCGGTCATTATGACGCCGGCGATTACATCAAATTCACGCTCACCGAGGCAAACATGGTGTGGCATTTGCTTCGTGCGTATGAAGAAAATTCCGCGTTGTTTGCGGATTCCGCCGTGTTGCCCGCTGTTTTGGACGAAGCGAAATACGGACTCGATTACTTGGCGAAAACCTTTCCCGACGCGGATACGTTCGTGATTCAGGTCGGCGACGCGCGCGACCATCACGAAGAGCGTCGCTTGGCGGAAAACGATGCTCTCGACGGCAAGCGTCCGGCGTTGTGCGCGTTGTCCCGCGTACACATGGGCATGACTGCGGCGGCATTGGCATTGGGCGCGTGTACGTTTGAAAAAATAAATCCCGCCGCCGCCGCGCTTTATCGCGAAAAAGCAGAGGCAATTTACGCCCGCGCAAAAAAAAGCGACACGCAGACCTCCGCCTTCGAGCGCGACAAGGTAAACGACTTCTACTTCGACCGCACCGACGCCGACAATATGGCTCTTGCTGCTGCCGAGCTTCATCGCCTTACCGGCAATCCGGAATATCTTGCCGACGGAAAATCTTTCGCGCCGCCGGCGTCATTTCGCGTGTCGTGGAGCGAAATGAACGGCTTTGCGAATCATCGTCTTGCGCAATCGGGCGACGCGGCGGCCGCAGAACGCTTACGGGAAGAAGTATCGCGGTACGACTGTTCGAATCTCTGGCGCATACCGAACACGGGCTACACGTGGGGTTCGTTGCCGATTTGGACGGGCGTTGCAAACGTGCATTTTCTTGCGCGGCGTTTAGACGGCGATATGTCGCAACCCGCAATGTTTTCGGGCGTGCTTGATTATATTTTCGGGCGCAACAATTGGGGCGTCGCAATGATTTGCTCGCCGGATTTGCCGTGCGCCGTCAAAAATATGTACAGTTGGATTACGCAAGTGTTGGGCAAAACGGCCGTCGGCGCGTTATCCGAAGGTCCCGGCAAAAAAGAAACCCACGACAAGCTCAGCGAATATTTTTCAAACCCGGCAAACGACCCCGGCGAAAAATTCAACACATCGGAAGCCGTTTTTTACGACAATTCTAACGACTTTATGATTCAGGAAAGCACAATTTGGGGGCAGGGCAATTTAATTTTAACGCTTGCATTAGCAACGTGAACAGGAGGAATACATGAAGACTCACATGAAAGTTTTCAGAATAATAATTTGCATTTTCGCCGGCTTAATGACGGCGAATTTTATTGCGTCGCCGCTTTTTTCGTGGCATCACGGAAATATTTTGCTCGGTGTTTTCGCGCTCGGTCTGGTTTTGTGGGGCGTATTTTTTAACAAATTGCCTGCGCCGGCGCACGCAGTAATTTTGGCGGTTTACGCCGTTCCGATTATTTTTGCGGGATTTTTGGCGGCGTACGGCAACACGCGGCGCGCGGAAATTCCGAGCTGCCCGTGTTGTATTAACGTAGTAATTGTGCTTGGTGCGGGGCTTCGCGACGGCCAACCCGGCGGGCATCTTGCGAGGCGGCTTGATGCAGCGGCAGAATTTTTGCACAACAACCCGTATGTGTCGGTGGTTGTAACCGGCGGACTCGGCGCGGGTCAGCAAATTACCGAAGCCGAAGCGATGGCGGCATATTTGGTGCGGCTCGGCATTGCGCCGGAGCGCATTATTCTTGAAGACGAATCGACGTCTACATACGAAAACCTGAAGTTTGCGACGGAAATCACGCGCGATTTGCGCGGCTATTCTAATCATTCATATGTAATCGTGTCGAACGATTTCCACATTTTTCGCGCAACGCGGCAGGCGCGCAACATGGAAATTTATGCGTCAGGGCTTGCCGCACCCACGCCGTGGCACAGCTTGGCGCAAAATTATTTGCGCGAAATGGCGGCGATTGTGCATTATTGGCTGTTCAGCGGAACGGGCGGACTGCTTGCAATTAAATAGCGAATCAAGAGTTCAAAACAACGCGCCGCCGTAAATGCCTTGTGGCGAGCGACCGGTTGTTTTTTCGGATGCATTTTCCGAAAAAACGACATTGAGCGAGCCGTTTACAAGGCGTAGGCGGGGCGTTGTTTCATACCCTTGATTCGCGTAAATAATCAAGGGTATCGTCCGCAAAGGCGTCGAGGCGCGGAATCCGCGTAAGCGCGATGTCCGTTCCGAAAACAACAGGGCTTGCTTCGTCGCGCTCGTGAAATTCGTCCCACTCGCGCACAATGTCCCATGATTCACTCGTGTCGAGCAGAAAAAGCATCTCGCTTCGAATCCCGTCCGCTGTGAAATTCAAAAATTGGTACGAATAATTTCCGCACAATCCGCAATCAAACAGCCCGACAATCCGACCGTTCGGCGCGTAAAAAAGCTCGCGAAAACAGCAACTCAGAGTTCCCGCGCTTTTAAACGCGCCGTTTTTAATTCCGCCGGCAACGCCTCCCCCTCCCCGGACGCCGTTTTCGAAACGAAACACCTCGTAAAACGAAAAACACGTTTGCAGCGAAATCCAACGGATAAAAATTTCCGGCATACCGTCGCCGCTTATATCGAACATTCGCACCCGCCCCGGAACCATGCCGTATCCCCACGGCGCGACGGTCGTCTGCGCAAACGGCGTGTCGAAGCGGTCGAAAACAGCGTCCGCGCCGGTCGCCGGACATGTGACGACAGCCGCAAACGGGCGTTCGGCAAGAACTTCGCCCGTAAACCAATCGCTCCAACTGCCGTCGTCGTTCCGCCACCCGAAACTGTACAGCGTGTAAAACGGGCGCAAAAATTCCGCCGCAAGTTGATGCTCGCGCTCGCCGGGCAGAACCGGCGGCTCGGGCGGTTGCGTCTCCGCGTCGGGAGCTGGTGCGACTTCATACGCAGGCGGAAACGACTCGTTCGGGGTCGGCGGTTGAAATTCCGGCGAAAATTCCCGAGAATGCTCCTGTATCTCCGCCGCGTCCGGAATTGGCTCGTGTACATAATGCGGCAATGTTTCAATGCCGTTCGCGTTCGTATCGTTCGCGCTTTCATCGTTCTCATCAGCGTCCTCCGCAATGAAAGCATCCTCCGTGCTGTTGCTCTCCGCGTCGAGGCTTCTCATGTCGCCGCTTTCGCCGCCGCACGCCGCGAAAATCGCAAGCATCATCGCGATTGCAAAAAATTTCTTCATATAAAAATCCCTCCGATGTTAGTTTTTTGAAAGGGGTTTTGTTTTTTTTGCAAAAAAAAGTTTTCCCCCGAGAACTCACAAAACCTCAAAGAAAAACAAAATAATATCCCGCCGCGAACAAAAAGCTCGGCAGCATGTTTGCGACTTTCAGCTTCGCGTCTAACGCCATATTCGCGCCGATGCCCAGAATCATTGCGCCGCCCACCCCGGTAAGCTGAACAATCAGTTCGTCGGAAAAAACGTCCTGCAATTGCCCGGCAAAAAGCTCGATACTGCCCTGATACAAAAAAACAGCGACAGCGGAAAAAAGCACTCCGACGCCGAATGTTGACGCAAGCGCGACAGAAGTAACGCCGTCAATCAGCGATTTTGCCGCAACAACGCTTTGGTCGTCGCGAAGTCCGCTGTCGAGCGACCCCACAATTGCCATCGCCCCCACGCAAAAAAGAAGCGTAGCGGACACAAAGCCCTGCGCAAAAGTTGATTCGCCGCCGCTGCGGCTGAATTTTTTTTGCAGAAACGTGCCAACGGCATTAAGCCCGTCGTCGATTCGCAAAATTTCGCCGACAAGAACCCCCAGCGCAAGCGACGTAACCATCAGCATAATGTCGCCGCCCAACGCGCCGGTAATCCCGATTATACATACGCAAAGCCCAATCGCACGAATAATCGCGCCGGTAATTTTGGGGCTGATTCGCCCTTTCAGCATCAATCCGATTGCGCCGCCCGCGAGAATCGCAACGGCGTTTATAATTGCTCCGGTCATTTGTGATTCCTTTCGTTTGCAGGCTTTTTTTCGGACACTGCGAAGTATATCATTGCTTGCGTCTGCCCGTCGATGTCGGGTACAGCAAAAAATGCTATCGACAGCCAAAAGGCAACCGACAGCATTTTGTGTAGTGACTGTTACTCAATTACATGTGCCGGCATGTATGTGGGCATCGAAGCTCTGCTCAGAATTGTTGGTAACAAAAGCCCGCCTGTTCTGCTGCACACAAGTACCCTGATAACACCACTTAGGTTAGCAAGACCGGCAATGACTATGAAAACGTCATTTTCTTCATCGTGGAACACCAAATACGGTTGACTTACGCTGTCGCCGCTCAATGCTAACATTTGAGCTATCCGAACCGCTGTTCCGGTGTCAATATTTACCCAATTGTCGAATCGCAAGTGCTTTCACGGAACACCGCCTTTCTTACGGCCACGGCAGATAAGTAGGCATCCAAGCCCTTTGCCCGATGGATACTCTTAAAACGCCGCCGGTGCGCCCGCACACCGAAACGCGCAACACACCTTCCCGGGACTCAATATTCGCAAGCACAATATATATGCTATGCTCCTCGTCATAAAACACCGTATAAGGTTGACTTAATCTGTTCGGCTCACCGGAAAAAACAAACATATGCGCAATCCTTGCCGCCAAGCCCGCATCAACATTCACCCAACTTAATTCTTCAGCAATGCTCCTTAATTCATCATCTGAAACCTGCAACATTTCGCTTCTGTCATGTATATCGGCCGTAGCTACCCGATAACGAACGACCGACTCCCTCGGGCGCAATACAAAATACAGGGTAATTGAATTGATGATTATTATGACGGCGGCAAATATTATCGCAAGTTGTTTCATATGTAACCTCCTCGTTTTAAAATTTAATCCCACCCGGGTAAATTGGCGATTTTTACATCAAAGAAGACCCCTCGTGTAAAACCGTTATTTCACCTGTGGTTTTATTTATAATAAACGACGGCCCGGCGGTTTGTCTGCCAAGCCCTGAAATCCAACCGCCCCTTGCAATAAAAAGCGCGCTCTGCCCACTGAGCCTTGAGGCTCGATAAAAAACTTCCCATACATTATCTTCTTCAAAAAACCTGACATACGCATCGTGATTCAACGGATTAAAGTTTCCGTAGTCCTCACAAGTCATTGAAGCGGCGATTACGTCGGCGATTCTTACCGCGCTCTCAGCCGTCGGTACGAGGTCAATACCTTCAACGAATCTCGTCGGAGTACCGAAAGGGCTTCGCCTGTCATAAAACGACAAAGCTCTTTGCCTGTTGTCAATTACTGTAAACCTGCCGTCATCAACAAGAACAGTATTTGTGCTGAATGCCAAATCATAAGCAACTGTTCTTATAATAATTTCCGAAGACGCAAATGAAGTAATAATGTTTGACACGATGAGCAATAAAAGCACTATTGCAATTGATTTTTTTGTCATAATGCACCCTCCTTTTTAAAACAGACCTCTTCCGAAATAAGTCTGGTTTTGCCCGGTTTCGAAAGAGGTCTGTTCTCCTGCTCTTCCTGATTCACAACCTACATAATGACCGCTGTTTTAGCTTTCACAGAGGGTACACACATCCCGCCTTCGCCGGTTTAAGTGCGTGAGCATCCTTTGCTTTTCCGGTTTCTCACAAGCCCCAAGGGGTTCGGGATGCTCGCATCTTTTGGGCTTCGCGCACTTGTCCGGAAATCCATTCGGCATTGCATGAAACGGCGATAAGAAGACCGACCACGGCAATGCCGAACATCATAACAGGATGAAACGGCCAAATGGGTGCGTTGGGGCGTATCGTTCGTATAAAGCATTCGCCTTCATCATACATCCGGACGACACCGTGCCGTATACGGTATATGTTTCCGTAATTGTCTGTAACTTTCGCCTGCCTGCGGCTATCAAACTCGCGTACCATATCCGAATTTTCGGCTCTGCTTTCGAAAAGCAGGATGCCGTCTTTGAAGGAAAGTAACCTCGCACCCCTCGCGGTCGCCACATGAACAACATCATCGCTGTCAATATAAAAAGTCCAATCCCCCGAACCTGTCGGAAATGAAAATCGGTACAAAAATATGCCGTAATTGTTATACACTTGGATTGAACTGTGACTGCCGCTTCCCCAAAATGCATTGCCTTGACTGTCAACGGCAATGCCTCTTATCGCATGTAGCGGCACTTGGTTATAAAAGCGTCCGATGTCTGCGCTCATGTTTCCCATAGTCACAAAATAACCTCCGACACCTAAAAAAAACAAAACAGCCCCGACAGCGGTGAAAATTACTCTGATAACCCTTCTTGCTTTCACATTCACGGCCTCTCTCTTTGCTAAAAATCACTAAGTCACATAGTAATTCTGCTACCAATCAACATTCATGCGGCGAACAATGTAATCCATCTAAGCCACTGAGGGTCCTAAAAGTACCCGGCGGATAAAAATGTCGGTTTCGGAATCTGTTATTACGGAGTAAGAGAGCTGAAAGTAAACATCAAGCGGAGCACCGGTGCCAATGCCGGTGGTAAAAATAAAGCCTCCGTATTGAAAGTCATCGACGGTAACAGTCACTTCTATCCCAACCTCTAATCCTATTCCATAAAATTGAACAGGCGTAATGGTACTTACACCAAGCTCAATACTCGGTCCGGCAGCATCGTGAATTGTCGGCGCGTTGATAATTGCAATAAAAATTCCCACAGACGCATCTACTGTTCCTTGTCCTACACTCACAGTATCAATGATTCCCCAATTTCCGCGCCTGTCAAATATTACCCCATAGCCCACGTTTCCTCTTATTCCGATTGACGCCGCCGCCTCAACGCCGACAATAAATACCCCATATGCACCATCTTCGATTGCGCCATCGTCTCCATCAATAACAGCCCTGTTATTCCCGGTGAAAAAATAGCGCAACGGCGGACCGAATGAAGGGAAGCCGGTAAGTCCCGCAATATCAAGATATAAGGCACTGTCCGCATGTATTTCGAATGAGTCCGGTGAGAATCCTGACAACGGTTCAAAATTGCCCGACTGCATTCGTATCAAATGATTTTCCCACGCCTCAAGCTCACACATGCCGTACGGGATAAACAATTGCGTTATGCCGAAGATATTTACGGTAATCGTGCCATCATCCTCATTCCACACAACGACATTACTTTCGTGTGCGCATTCGCCCCCGAGGGTGTAATACAGCGTTTCGAAATATCTCCGGAGATACACTGCATCATTAACAAGGTCATAGTTGCCGGCAAAGCGCGCATCGTCGTCTGTTGCATGAATACCGTCGCTTGCCGCATTGCGGCTAAAGAAGTTAGCCATAGGACGGCTAAGGAAATCCAAGTCATCCATGATTCCGCTGAGGTCAAAAAACGGTGCAGGATTCACCCTCCGGCTGTTGCTTTGCCCTACCGGTTCGGCATCTTCCGACGTATGCAGAATCAGCTCCAGTACATATTTATCCATATGCGGAAGCATATGTCCGATAACTTCGCCCCGGTTTACTTGCTGCCCGACGGTCACTTGGCTCGCCATGTTGAAGTATATTGCCCGCATGTAAGTTCCGCTGTGGCGGAAACTTATATATGCCCTATCACTCGCCGAATACACAACAACGCCCGCCGCCAAAGCCCGTACTTCCGAAGCCGAATCGCACTGGATATTCAGCCCCGGGCTTATTACCGGCGAAAGGCGGTCAAGCTGCCCGTACCACATTGTTACCTGCATCGAATCCAACGGCCAGTGCAATAAACCGACATTGTTCGGGACGTAATCGGATACCTGCATCGTGATTATGTCAAAAATTTGCGACGGAATCCCCATTGCTTCCACCGCGAAAAGTGCGCCTTCTTCAAGCAGGAATATTCCCGTGCCGCCAAATTCCGGGCGGACGCGCTCAAAATCATAATACCTGTCGTTGCCGTAAATTTCGGTTAATAAGAACACTGAGGGGGAGAAGCCCGCGTTAGCTGTATCCGATGCGTCGGCATTTGCGCCCGAATCCGTATCCGCATTTGCCGTTCGGAAGGCAAACAGCCCCGTTGCCGGCGCGATAAATGTGTACTGCGTTGCGCCAAACGCGCCGAAGGTATCGCCGTATCTTGTTGCCGGTACGCCGGGTGTAACGGTTATTCCGGTCGGGTCAAGGACTTCGAAGCCGGCGGTTAAATCTACCGGTAAATACCGGAACGTTGCAACCGAACCGACAGGC
>WQVC01000111.1 GCA_009781765.1 Defluviitaleaceae bacterium
AACAGGCAAAAGGTCGTGGATGTCTATTGATTTTAAAAACAAATAAAAGGCTGTTGCAAAAATGTGGAAACGTTTGGCAACAGCCTTTTTGTGTGGTTATGAATTTGTTTGATTTGATTTTTAAAGCAGTTCTTTCGGGTTGCGCACAAATGAGCGGTTATACCTCTCCTCCCGATAATGCGGAAGTAATAATCAGAACAACAGGGCAGCTTATACCGTTTATGAGTGCTGACGAAAAAGAGATTGAAAACAGATTGGCGATGGTTGAAGCATTGGCGGGAATTGTCCCTTCTGAAATACCATTTCGCCAAGTGAATTTGTTTTAATGCGAATCCACGGTTGAAATAACAACGCCTTACCGCTCGACTCGACAAATAAAAAGCTCCTATCGGCTACCAATGGGCTACCGACAGGAGCTTTTAAACTTACCGCGAACGACCGAAATCCTAAGCACAACCGCAGCAACAAAATAAACAACCGCACCCGCCGCCGCCGGCAAAATTAAATTCAAAATACGGTTTTCGAAAATCGCGGCGTTTCGCACAAAAAACGCCGCGATTAACATTATTCCGGTTGCCGCGATGTTTTTGAGCAACTCACCGAGAAATTTCAAATTTATAAATTTTATTCGTCGTTGCAAAACAAAAAGCAAACCGCCGCCGCCAATCAGCGCGGCAATTCCGTAGGCGGCGGGCATTGCAAACGCCCCGAGCGGGCGAATAAGCAACAGCACCGCCCCGATGTTCAAAACCATAATAAGCACACCGAAAATCGCGGGCGTAACCGAATCTTTTTCGGAATAAAACGCGCGGTCGGCGACTTCCTTAAAGGCAATCGCAATTACACCAATCGAGTAAGCCCCCATCAGGTTTCCGGCAAAAATAATGCTTTCGCTTACATCGCTTCCGCCGCGCCGATTCAGCAAAAAGTCCATAATTTCCGTTCGCAGCAAAAATACGCCCGTTGCTGCCGGCAAAACCAGAAAAAATGTGTACAGCATGGCATTTCGAAGGGTTTCGTTGTACTCGGAATAATTGTACTCGAACGCTGCGTCGAAATCGGATTCCGTATCGACACCGACTTCGTTTGCGGAACCGGCTTCGAGGGAATGCTCCGCCGCTTCCGCTTGTCCCCGGTTCTCATTGCGCGCTTGGCGCGCTCCCCGGTTCTCATTGCGCGTTTGACGCGCCCGCGCTTTCGCCCAAAGCAGGGATAACTTCGGAAAATAAACGGCCGCAATCGCGTAAACCATCGTCAGAATGAGAACCTGCACAACCTGTTGCGAATAATCCAGCACCGCAGTTGTGTTCAGACGCAGGGCAATCATGCCGCCGAACAAAAAATGCATCTGGTACGATGCGGCGGAAACCACAACCGGAATGCACAGCTTTCCCGCCGCCCGAACGTTTTTATCCTTCAAATCCAACGAAAATTTATAGCGATACCCGAGCCGCCAAACCGACGGAAGCAAAATGACGGGCTGCATAAAAATTCCGAGCGCGGTCGCAAAAACAAGCCCCGTTACGCCGAAACGTTCGCCGAAAAAAACTATGTACACGATAAGAATAATTCCGCCGGGCGCGGAAACAAATGCCGGCAAGCGAAACGAGCCGTGCGATTGAAGCAGCCCCTGAAAAATCGCGTTAAAGCCGAAAAAAATCATCACGGGCATAAGCACCCGCAGGGAGAATGTCAAAAACGCGACATATTCCGGGTCGTAAAATTCGCCGCCGGAAAGAAGCCGCGAAATAATCGGCGCGCCAACCACTCCCGCTACAACAAAAAATCCCAACACAACCACACTTATGCTGATTGCGTTGTCGATAAATTTTTTCGCTTCCGCCGGTTTTTCTTCCGCCAAAAGCGAGTTGTAAACCGGAATAAAAACCGCCGTAAGCGCGGAATTTACCACGGTGAAAATTACGTTCGGCACTTGAATCGCAAAGGCAAACGCATTCAAAAGCGCGTTCGCCGTGCCGAACATCGCCATGTACATCGTTCGCCCGACGAACGTCAAAAAACGCCCCACAAGTGAAATCGCCGCCGCATGTGATGCGTGGCGATTATCACCGGTGTGCGCGACCGAGTTGAGAGCGTCGGGATTTTTTGTGGGGTTTGAATTTTTGTCGGGCATGAGGTTCATCCTTTGCAAAATATAGCAACTTGCTCTAATACCGGATTATACCTTTTGCGCGGTTTATGTTGCAAGTATAGCGAACGCCTTTGAGAACCGTGAAGGCGAGTCGGGAAATCGCGGGCTTCTGCGCGTTTTCCGACGACGCCTGAACGGGCTTCTCAAGTGCGTTCGCGATAAAACGCCCGGCGGGATAAAATCCGACCGGGCGTTTTGCGGTTTAAATGTCCGTGGCGTGCGCTATGTTTAGTAGTTTACAACAGGGGTGTATATCCCTATATACCTGCCCACGAACCACAGCCGCCCTGCACGAGTTCCTAATACGGCTCTGTCGGTCGGAGACATTCTTCTGATTAAAGCTGAGCCGCTGTCGCCGCCGGTACTGTTTCTGTCAGGGTAAATCCCTATCATGTTTCGCATCGGTCTACCGGGAATTTCAAAGTCCGTTCCTTCAACCCATAAATCCCGCTGTATACCGCTCATGCCTCTAATTGAAACAACGGAGTCTCTGCGGCTTGCCCGGGCAGTGAAATTGTTAATTACTCCTCCATCTACGTGAGGGCTTACAGTATTACGGTCATGCAAGTCAATAATCGCAACATCAGCGTTAACATTGAAGACAGACCTGTTTACCGTGCCTATCGTGAGTGAATTTGCGGACACATTATTCCCCCTCAACCCGTGCCTGTGAGGAGCAGTTACAAAACTTGTTAAGCCGCTGTGATGAGGGTGTCCCATTGTTAATGTACCGACACCTTGAATTGTAATCATTTGCCCCATATTCCATGCCCGATAACTGAAAGGTTCTATTTCTTGAGCCGGACTTATTACCGCCGGGTCATAAGGCAGTATTTGGAGTTCAAACCAAGACTTCCCGATATAGGCATTTTCTCTCGGTATGCCGGTGTAATACAGGATAAACTCAATGCATTCCTGCGTGGGTTCGCTTTCAACCCCAATAAGAAAATAGCTTCTGTCGCCCTCAGGAGCAGCAATCATATTAACCCTCGGAACAATAAAATCTTCATCAAGCGAGAAAGGCACAACAGCCGTTCCATGCATAAGCTCCCTTAACCGCTCACGTTGTGTTTCCGCCTCGGGAGTTAATCCCCCAAAGGATGACACGGCAAATCCGAAAACAAATACCAACGACAAAAACATTCCTGCTAACATTTTAAAACGCATGGTAAATCCTCCTTAGTTTTTATGGATTTTTGAAATTCTCTTTTTGAAATCTTTTCTTTTGTGCCGGGAGTTATTCAGGGCGTGTTGCCGTAGTGAATCGATTTGATTTGCGTCCCGTCGGCGTTAAGTGCATTGTGGTGAGCGACCGGTTGTTTTCGGGTGTTTTTCCCGAAAACGACAACGAGCGAACCGCTTACAATGCATAGCCGATGGGACGCTTCTTAATTTGATTCACTATATTCCCGATTAGCGGCAACATGCCTCGGTTTTTCAGCCCATAAAAAAGCACCCCCTCTCGTTATATTTTTGCTTCTGCCCATATAACGATTAACGATTGAAAGTGCCTTTTGGTGACAACTTTTTTGAGTTTTAAAAAAAATTTTTTATTTTATGCTTTCAGCAATTTTTGAAAGAGTTTCCGAGTCGAGCGAAAATGAGGATATAATTATATTCTCTCCGACTTCCATTGTAATTTCGCTGATGTCAATATCGGGAACTATGGATTGCGGTCTGAATTCAACTCTTACATAATCACTACCGGCTTCAATAACATCCCCACTCGCCCGCCGGACGGCAAATCTTCGCCCGTCATCATCCGCAAAAGTATAATATTCCTGCGCGGCAACAAGCTCAAACCCCTGCGGTATATAACCGAATGCAATCCCGGTTTGCGGCTCGCCTTCGGGTGCACGACTCCCAACGCCCAAAAAGAAAGCCCCCGAAATCCCTGCGCCAATCGCCGCAAAAATAAAACATGCTGCGATTTTTGCAAAAATGCGGGCAATCCGCTTTCTCCTCGCCGCTCCGAACTTGCGATTTATGGCGGCGTACACTTTTTTGTCAAGAGACTTTGAGCGCGGATACATCTTGTTAAGCTCTTCACAGCTCGGCATTGCATCTATTTCTTCCCGCAATGCTTCCTCGGCGGCTACTTTTAAAATCGCGTCAAATAATTTTTCGTTTCTTTCACGTTCAGTCATGTTTACCCGCCAATCTTTTTTTAACAAACTCCCTTGCGCGCGACAGCCGTTTTTTTGAATTTGAAACGCTGATTCCCAACGCCTTTGCAATTTCATCATGGCTGTATCCGTTTGCATGAAGAAGCAACACGTCCTTCATATGGTCGGGCAAAGTTTGAACAATTGCCTTTAAAGCCTCATAACCCTCTTTGCGAAGTAAACTCCACAAAATATCTGTGCTTATGTCGGAAGCTGAAAAATTTTCAAAATCTTCCTCAATTTCATTACGTCGGGTTTGCTTATTGTAAAAATCCAACGCGACCGTTTTTACAGCCTTTGCGATATATGCCCGCTGTTGATAAGGCGAAGCATCCTGCAATTTTTCAACATGTCGCCCCATTTTTATAAATGCTTCCGAAACGGCATCTTCCGCCGTTGCGCGGTCGTACAAAATATTTTCCGCAATGTAAAGCATTGTGCCGTAATATTTTTCGTAAATCTGTTCTAACATTTGTCCCCCGTATGCCCTACATAATAAATTCCAACAAATGTTCATTATCGCCGGACAAGCGCAAGCCACCGCCGGCGGCAACATAACGATACACCAGTGTTAAGTTAATGGTGGTGTACCGAATTGTCACCGTTGAATCGGGGGAGGTACTCCAATTAAACGGAAAACTGCGAAGAATCGTACCGGCGTCGTTGAGGGTCATAAATTCGCCGGTGCCGTCTTCGAAAAATGAGTAATAAATGTGTTCGCCCGCATCCGACCAGTCGAGATACAGCCGCGAAGTTGTTTCCGTAAACTGCCACGCGCCGATAAGCGCGGAAGCAGCCGGCGGAGGAGCCGGCACCGGGTCGGCGGGGGGGCGAACTGCCGGGGTATCGCCGCCGTGATAAAACGCGGCGTATGCGTCGCCGAGTCCGATTGCAACAAGCAACGTTTCGGTTTCGCGCATAAATGCGTATGAAAGCGACGTGTTATGTCCGGGGTGGAAGAAATAAACCCACACCTCTGTGTCGAAGTGAACGATATTTTGAAACTCAAACCCTGCGGCGAAAAGTTTTTCATCAAAAGCATCGGTGTCGGCAATCCAGTTCGCCGCCGGCAGCGAATACAAGTAAAGGTAATCGTAATAATGGCTCAACCATCCCATTTCTTCGCCCAAATCGAGGGGTGTGCCGCTCATTATAAGGCGAGCGTTCGGGCTGAGGGATTGAATATCCGGGATAAATGCGTAGCGCGTGAGATACGTTACGTCGCCGCCCGATGCCGGCGGTTGCCACTGCACTCCGCGCCCGAGGGGCAAAAGATTCGGCGGTGCGCCGGGCGCAGGCATTTGTATGCGATTCGACGGAACGGCAAACTGAACGCTTGCGCGGTCGGGGCGACCGGCGGCGTTTATGCCGATAACATGCCCCGCTTCATTTAAAAGAGGGCCGCCGCTGTTGCCGCCGTAAATTGCGGCGGTGTGCTGAATCATGCCCGAAACGGAGTAGCCGTCAAAAAAAACCGGTTGCGCAACAAGACGCGACACCATTCCGTCGGTGAAGGTAATGGGGTCGCCCTCGGGGCCGCCGATGGCGAAAATTGCTTCGCCCACGCGAACTTCGTCGGAATCGGACAATGTTACGGCGTTAAAATATCCGCCGCGATTATCTACCTGAATAACCGCCAAATCGTTGCCGAAATCGTAGGAATGCCACCCCATAATTTCAAACTCGGTATCGTCATACATAATTGCAACCGCCCTGCCCGCTCCGACCATAACGTGATGATTAGTTACGGCAATGCCCGTCGGGCACACAAAAAAACCGCTGCCCCAATAGCCGCGGGTGCTTGTGTGGTACGCAAAAATTTGAAACACCGCGAACTGATTGTTAGCAAAAATTTGCGCCGGCGAAAGCAAATCACCGGGTGCGGCCTCAACTATCGGCGAAGTCGGCGGCGGCGGCGGCGGCGTAACAACCGGGGGCGTTGTAGCCGTCGGCCCTCCGAACCCTCCGTCTGCCTGCATTGCCTCGCGAAAACGCGCACACCCGCTAAAAAAAACGATGGCGAATATCGCCAAAAAAATATGTAAAGCCTTTTTCATTTTTACATCTCCCTTCGATTTTACAAAAAGCCTTATGCAATTTTACAGAGCGTCCGGTAGATTTGTCAATTCATCCACATTTTTAAGCCCGTAAAACAGCAAAAATTCCTCCGACGTACCGAAAAGAATCGGTCGCCCCGGCGCATCAAGCCGCCCTTTTTCCTCAACAAGCCCGTACTCAACCAATTTATTAACACCGTGGTCGCAATTTACACCGCGAATATTTTCAATCACGGACTTCGTAACCGGCTGTTTAAATGCAACAACTGCCAATGTTTCGAGCAGGGTTTGCGAAAGCGCGCGTCGAGGCTTGATTTTTAACAGTCGCTGCACCGTTGAAAAATATGCCGGGTTCGTACACAAACAAAAGGCGTCGTCAACCTCGCTGAGTTGAATCCCCGCGCTTTCGGCGGAATATCGTTCCGCCATTCGTTCAAGCAAATTTCGCGTAAGCGGAATATCACACCCCAACACCTCCGCCAGACGCCCGATAGGTACACTTTCTCCGCTTGCAAATAACATCGCCTCAAGCATTTTTTCCCGTTCGGACATATTCGGACTCCTTTTTTCCTTACAAGCCTCGCGCAATCTCCGGTTCGTTGTCATCAATTGAAATAAAAATCGCGCCATCGTCGGCAAGCAATTGCTGCAACTTGGTTTAGCTGTACAGCGTTCTCAATTCTTGGAGTGCTATAACAAGCCCAACTTCCTTAAGCCGCTCATATCGTTGAAAAAACAGCCTTGCAAGAAGAGCCTCCCGTTCATCTTTACTCCCGTAGTGAAGGCAATTATGGCAGTTACTGCACAGCGAAACTATGTTAGCCGTGACATCCAACGAATAAGCATAGTTTTTTTGGTATCTTCGCGGAATCAGGTGATGCGCTTCGGTATATTTGCGTTGCTCATCCTTCCGCGTAAATGTTTCGTGGTCTGCATCGACTTCACAAACGAAGCCTGCGTCAATTATGGCTCGTCGGGATTTAGCCGGGTTTATTTTATACACTTGCCCGTAGGATGTTGAAATCTGTTCAGGTACCGGCTCCGGCTGCTCAGGGAAGTTCGTGACTTTCTTGAACGTGCTGTTTATTACTTGCTTTTGGCTATGTTCATACAATGCTTCGGCAGGTTCGCGTTGCGCTTCTTCTTCAGAGGGGTTGCCGTATTTACCATACAGCGCATGACCAAAATCAATTGCATCCATATCGGCGTACGCGGGATTCGTTTTTCTGTATGCGATTAACAATTCACGCAATACAACAGGGTCATCATTATCGCCGTGGGGTATGGAAAGTTTATTCAAAAAATGATGCAGATGCCATAGCGCAAAAATGTTCAAATACCTGTGCGGGAAATAGAGCGAAAGCAGCTTTCCCTTAAACATCGGGCTTAGCTTGCTCTTTTGTATGGCTTCTATATTTTCAGTTTCGCCGGCATCGTAAAGTTCAATCAGGGCTGTGCGCACTGTGTCAAATGATTCGTCAGTCCAACTTGCCCATCGTCGTTGGAATGATGTATCCGGCTTCAAATATCCAAAATATGTCCCGAACTTCATAGAAGTACCGCCTTGCATACTTCCTAATCCGCGTAGCTTCGTTTCTACCCAATAACAAAAACTTTCCCGTGATAATGCGTTGTCTTGAGAATTTAATGAATATTCGTCAACGGTCATTGTTTCAAGTTTCTGCCGATTGAATCGCTTTGCAAATTCGCCGCGTAAGATTTTAAGTTCCGTAATGTGTTTGTCCATCCTGTCACCCCTCTTGCAATTTGTCTTTGCCTATCCAATTCAGCGCGGGCATTGTGTTGCTCCTTTCCGACAAAATTATATCATGTGCACGACAACAAAAACAAACGACCGTCTATCCAAGAAAAAACCGCTGCGAAAGCGAAAATATTCTCGAAAAACACTTAACGTCGAAATATCGTTCGCTTATACTGCATCTGAGCGGAGGAGTTGCGCCCCAAAGCCGCAAAACATATACAGCGAACGTCGTTAAGAACCACGAAGGCGTTTCGCTCGGAACGATGCTCGCTTTCTTGCGCAATGTATACGCCCGGCCGGCAGTGCTTGGGGCAAAGTTCCGTTTCGGACGTCCGAAATTTTTTTCGTATCGCAAAAAATCAAAAATCCGCCTATGCGGCGGAAAAACAAGAAAAGCCGGCGGGAGAGTGTGCACCTCCCGTCTGCTTTTTTTGCGTTGCGGAATCCACTCGAAATCCGTATGGGCAAGTGCTTAATCGGACTCTGCCAGGGTGTTCTCATTGGGGTGTTCTCATTTTTGACTGCGTAACATTGCTTCCAATTCGGCGATTCGTGCATCCTTACCGGCAATCCGCGCCTCTCTGTCGGCAAGCGCGGCGTCTTTGCCTGCAAGTGCGGCATCTTTGCCGGCAACGATACCCTGCCAGTGCGCATCTCTTTCCTCAGCACCCAACCTTTTTGCGTTAAATAAAGCCTG
>WQVC01000112.1 GCA_009781765.1 Defluviitaleaceae bacterium
CCGTTCTTAAACGGTGGAGAGGCATTGCTACGCGCTACGCCAAACACACAAAATCCTACCTTGCCGCCGTTCAAATCGCTTGCGTTTTCGGATGGAGCAATGCCTTTTGACGACACTCCCTAGTAAACGGCGAACTTTTCAGCGGCACTGCTTTGCATAATAACCAGCACGGCGCAACCGGCACGGCTGCGGAAATGGCAACCCAAGCATGGTGGGCAAACAATCGTGCCGACTGGACGGGATGGGATTTTGTAAACGTATGGGAGTGGAGCGCGACTTATAATCTGCCCGTTTTGCGCAATGTACCCGGCGAGCAAAATCCGCAAACCCCTGCGCCCCTTACCCGTGCTTTAACGGTTTCGTTGCACGGCGGCTCGGGCGGACCGACTTTCCCGGCAACTATTCCGCAAACCGCGTGGGCAATACCGGCAACCCCGGTTCCCGCTCGCGCAAATTACACCTTCGGCGGATGGGCATTAACCGACGGCGGTGCGCCCGTAACCGAAATACCCGCCGGCGCAACAGCGGCAGAGCTTCACGCCCTGTGGTCGGCATTTACCTTTACAATCGCCCCGGCGGCAATAACCGTTACCGCCGCAAATTTGGTGCATAACTTAACCCCGGGCGGAACGGCAACCGGCGATATAACATTAACTGCGTGGTCTGTACCCTTACCGACCGGCATTTCCGCAACTTTAGCTGCAAACGGCACAACAATCACTTTCGCGGATGCTCGCCCGGCGGGTTCGCCCGCAATAAGCGGATTTGCAACAGTGGCAACTTTAACACGCGCCGGCGCAACGGCAACTCTTGACGTAACAATAAATCTGCCGGAAATCGCGCATACGTTTACAATCGCTCCGGCGTCAATCGCGGTTACTTCCGCAAACTTAGCGCATTCTCTTACCCCGGGCGGAACGGCAACCGGCGATATTGCAATAACCGCTTGGGCAACGCCCTTACCCGGCGGCATTACCGCAACCGTAACCGGCACAACAATAACTTTCGCAGATGCTCGCCCGGCGGGTTCTCCCGCAATAACCAACTTTTCAAGCGCGGCAACATTAACACGCACGGGCGTAACCGCCCCTCTTGCCGTAACAATAAATCTGCCGGCGGTAACGCATACGCTTACCCTTGCCCCCGCCGCCGTAACAATTAACGACGCCGCCGCATCCGCAACTTCAACGGCGGGCGGAACTGCAACCGGCGCAATTACCTTCAACCGCGGAACGTTACCGGCGGCGGTGCAATTGTCGTACAGCGGCAATGTAATAACCGTAACCGGCACTCGTCCGGCAGCGGGACAACCGGCTGTAACCGGTACGTTTTCCGTAGGCGTAACCCGCAACGGCGTAACGCAAATGCTTACCGTCACCGTTAATTTGACGCCGCCGGCGGCACAAACCGTTACGTTCAACCCTGCCGCGACAACAATTAACGACGCAAACCTTTCGCAGGTTGTAACAGTAGGCGGAACGGCAACCGGAAACATCAGCATAAACTATACCGGCGCACCCGCCGGCGTAACCGTCGCGTACAATGCAACCGCCGGAACGGTAACAGTAACCGGCGTTCGCCCCACTACGAATGTCGCGCCCGTAACCGGAACTTTTAACATCTCGGTAACGCGCGGCGGCGTAACGCAATCATTTCCCGTAACGGTAAACCTCACAACAACATGGGTTGCACCCGCTGCGTTTACCGTAACCGTGGTCGGCAGCCATGCGACAAACAGCGGCGCGGGCAGTTTTGCACCCGGCGCAACCGTTACAATTCGCGCGGGAACAAGAAGCAACCACAGCTTTGATGCGTGGTCGTCACCTATTTCTGTTACGTTGGCAAACATGAACAACGCAACAACCACCTTTGTAATGCCCGCGAACAATGTAACCGTAACCGCAAACTGGAGCTTTTCGGGTTCGGGCGGCGGCGGTTATACGCGCCCGAGCTTATCCGCACCCGCGAATGTTCGCATAAACGGCACGGTTGTAAGTTGGAACGCCGTAAACAATGCCGGCGGTTATCGCGTGTATATCGGAAACAGTCCGCGAAGCGGGATTATAACGGCAACATCTTTCGACTTGGCAACCTTGGGGCTTGCCGACGGAACGCATATCGTTCGCGTAAGAGCAATTTACAACGGCTCACGCCTTGATGATTCATCGTTGAGTTCGCGCGTGGATTTCCGCACGGTTTATGTACCCGTGCCGGGTCCCGGCTCGGACTCACCCGCCCCCGGTACGGATTCCGACAGTCCCGGTACGGATTCTCCGCCTCCGAACATTACCGGTCTGATAAGAAACACGTATCGGTACGTTGCCGTTAATCCGAACGGCGTAATTCTCGGCGGCGTACACGATACCGTAACAGGTCGGTTTGTGTTCGAATCACCGCTCGCGTTCACCGTTGAATATGTAGAAACCCTCAACCGTCTTATTTTGCACCCGGATTCTTCCTTTGTAATCGACTTGGCAGGAAACGCGCCCATGCAGTTTATGGACGTATTGCCGATACTTCAAAACGGACGCACGTTAGTTCCGGTTCGTTTTATCGGGCAAGCCTTGGGCGCGGATGTTTTGTGGGAAGATGAGCTTGTTCACATTACGCTCGACGGGCAAACGTTGACATTCCCCACCGACGGCACAATCACCCCCGAGCTTGCGGCTTTGGGCATAGACGTACCCCCGCATGTTCTCGACGGCAGAACCATGATGCCCCTGCGCTTTATCAGCGAGTTTTTCGGCGCGATTGTAAATTGGGATGAGGCAACGGGACGGATTGAGATTATCAGGGATGCCGGGTTTTGAAAAATGCCGTGAGCTGCGACGAGTTCGCAGAAAACCGGCGGATTCAGGTCGGTTTTCGAGAACGAGCGTATGCGAACGGACAATTTTTCAGAACTCTCCGGAGATGCCGGTGTGAGGCAGAAAAGCAAAACTCACCGATAACGGGCAGCGGCACATTCATTGGAAGCCGAAGCCGTTTCCTTTGCAACGAAAAAAGACCGCATTTCGAAAACTCGAAATGCGGTCTTTTGCTGTAAACAACTCGCTCGATTCGACAGGCTGTTATTCTGAACTGCGGATTAGCATTTCAGCCAATTGTTTGCGGAGTTGCTCATTTTCTGCTTGAAGCTGTTCTGCTTTGCTTCGCTCCTGCTCCAACATTCTCGCATTATCGGCAAGTTCTTTGTTGTAAAAATAAATTTCATCTTGCCTGCGTTGATACGCTTGCCGTGCAATTTTATCCTCGCTTTGCCTTTGTAATGCTGTTACCGCCATTTTGATTTCCTCCTCTTCGTTACATGCGTTTTCGATAATTTCTTTGTTGTTTATTTCCTTTTCGGTGATAACGGAAAGCCATTTTGCAAACATGGTTTCCTCAGCGTCGCTTATGTTTATGCTGTCGGATTCGTTTACGGCTTTTGCAAAGGCTTTCATATCGATGTAGTGCAGTTCCATTGCATTTGTGAATACAGTTTTGTCCTCTACGTCCGTTATCATGCAAAGCCGGTGGATTTTGTCCTGTTCGGCAGTTACGCCGATTTCGACCGGTTCAACCGCACCGTTAGTAAATGCTATTGTGATTGTCGGCGGTTGCGCAGTGTAGCTTTGCCCGACTTCCAAATCTTCGCCGTAGGCTCGCGCCCACGAGCGGATTGTTTTGGCTTTAAGCTCGCCGAGTCCGTAGTACATATGCATTTCGATTAAAACAGTTGTGCCGTCGTCGAGTTCCGCCCGTAAGTCCATAAGCAGGGAGTAATCAATTTTTAGGATTTCCGAATTTTTGCCCACAGATACATCACCCCTTCTCGGTTTATTATAGCAGTTCTTACTTCCGGACGGAAAATTTGTTGTATAATCTTAAAAAAAGCGGCCGGTCGGGAGGAATCAAAATGAAATTGTTAATTGTTGACGACGACGAGTTGATTTTGCAGAGTTTGAAAATGAGCCTCGGGCGAAATGAGGATTTTGAGGTTGAAACGGCGGGCGACGGAGCGGCAGCTGTTGAAGCGTGTGCGCGAAACGTGCCGGACGTTGTTCTTATGGACATACAAATGCCGGGAACGGACGGAATTGCGGCAACACGGCTGATTAAATCGCGGTTTCCGAGCGTGAAAATAATGATGCTTACAACGTTTGACGATAAGGAGAATATTCGGCAAGCTCTTGCGGCGGGCGCAGACGGCTATTTGCTTAAAACGGATAAAATTCGGCAAATCGGGGAAAAATTGAGGTTGCTTGCGATGGGTGCGGGAATTTTGGACGCGGATGTTTTGCAAAAATTGACCCCGCGTGAGAATCCCGCGCTTGAGTCGCTTACCCCGCGCGAAAAAGATATTGCGCGTCTTGTTGCGCAGGGATTCGCGAATAAAAAAATTGCGGAAACGCTGTTTTTGAGCGAAGGAACGGTTCGAAATAATATCGTGGTTATTATGGAAAAGCTCGGCGTTGAAAACAGGACGCAACTCGGGCTTGCTTATTTCGAACGCGAATCAAGAGTTCAAAATAACACCTCGCCGTAAATTGAAAAAAAACGTATATTTTTTCTCCTCCGCGAAATAATAGAAAAAAGCGATTTGTAAATCGCCAATTCTACAGAAGGAGGAGATGACAATGCGTTCACGAACACTGGACTACATTTGCTTGTCTTTGGTAATACTCGGCGCAATAAACTGGGGGCTTATAGGGCTTTTTCGGTTTGACTTGGTCGCCACAATTTTCGGCGGAATGGAAGGCATCGTAAGCCGCATAATATATACCCTTATTGCGTTGGCGGGCTTGTACTGCCTCAGCTTTTTCGGAAGGGATTACAGCCGCTCGCATGTTGCAACGTCCGGCGAGAATCACCACCACAGATAACTGATTTAATTTCGCACGAAAAAATCGCACCGGTGCAAATTCGCACAGGTGCGATTTTTTTGTTGTTTTGCGAGCAGAACAAATAATGCGTTCGGTTCATATAATTCATCACGGCAACATTTGAGCTCTGCGAAGAAAGGAGGCAAAACGATGTTAATGCAACGCGGAGAGGTTTGGTATGCAGATTTAATTACAGGCACTACGATACATAATACTATCAAGCCTGTTCTCATTGTGAGCAATCAAGCGGTTGGACCCCTATGCACCTATCGTTACCTGTGTTTTGATGTTTAATTTCCCGAGCAAACTGAGGCTGCCTACTCATGTAGACATCGAAGATGAAAAGCAACCTTTTATTTACAAAATGGTGATAATGACGGAAATGATTAAGACCATAGAGAAAAAAAGATTTCGGGAAAAACTGTACAGCTTGGATAATGATTTAATGATGAAAGTAGACGCGGCTTTAAAACGCGGTTTAGGCTTATATGATGATGCGTGTTAAAGGCGTCGGAGACGCCCGATTCAGGATGCTCGTATATCAATTGGCTACCCTAAAACTTGCAGTTGCCTCGAATGAGTTTTATAATTCATTCGAGGCAACTTTTTTTGCACCGACCCACTTTTCAAAAAGGAGAACAAACAATGGAAAAACGAGTTGAAGCAATAGCAGACATGAATGCGGATTTTGCGCAATGGTATACGGATGTTGTGCGCAAGGCGGAGCTTGCGGAATATGCGGAAACCGGCGGTTGCATAATTTACAAGCCGTACGGTTATGCAATTTGGGAGCTGATTCAAAAGGCACTGGACGGGCGTTTTAAAGCAACGGGGCATGAAAACGTGTATATGCCGATGCTTGTGCCGGAAAGTCTGCTGCAAAAGGAAGCCGACCATATCGAAGGCTTCGCGCCGGAGGTTGCATGGGTAACGCACGGCGGCACGGAAAAATTAACCGAGCGTTTTTGCGTGCGCCCTACAAGTGAAGTGCTTTTTTGCTCGTTTTACGCCAACGATATTCAGTCATATCGCGATTTGCCGCGCCTTTATAATCAGTGGTGCAGCGTGATGCGATGGGAAAAAACAACGCGCCCGTTCTTGCGCGGACGAGAATTTTTGTGGCAGGAAGGCCATACCGCTCATGCAACCGCCGAGGAATCCCTTGCGGAGGCGTTGCAAATGCTTGATATTTACTGCGAAGTTTCGTCGGATGTTTTGGCGATGCCGTACATCAAGGGTCAAAAAACCGAGCGCGAAAAGTTCGCCGGCGCGTTAAGCACGTACACGTTTGAAAATTTGATGCACGACGGCAAAGCGTTGCAGTCCGGCACAACTCACGACTTCGGCGACAAATTCGCCCGCGCATTTGATATTCAGTATCTGGACAAAAATAATAAGCAGCAGTACGCGCATCAGGCATCGTGGGGGGTTTCGACGCGGTTAATCGGCGCGATTATCATGGTTCACGGCGACAATAACGGGCTTGTTCTGCCGCCGGCAATCGCGCCGGTGCAGGTTGTTATTGTTCCGGTTGCGTCGCACAAAGAGGGCGTTTCGGAAAAAGCGGAAGAGGTTCGCAAGCGCATTGCCGGCATTGCCCGTGTGAAATTGGATTCATCCGATAAAAAGCCGGGTTGGAAATTTGCCGAATATGAAATGAAGGGCGTTCCGCTTCGTTTGGAAATCGGCCCGAAAGATATTGAGCAAAATCAGTGCGTAATTGCGCGACGCGATAACGGCGAAAAAATTACCGTCTCCCTCGACGCGCTTGAAACGGAAATTCCCGCGCTTTTGGAGGCGGTGCATAAAAATATGTACGCCAAGGCGGCGGCAAGAATGGCGGAACGCACGTTTACCGCGCAAACCTTGCCTGAGCTGAAAGCGATTCTGGACGAAACGCCCGGGCATGTAAAAGCAATGTGGTGCGGTGCGGACGAATGCGAATTGCGCGTCAAAGAGGAAGCAACCGCAACGAGCCGCTGTATGCCCTTTGCGCAGGAAAAAATCGGCGAAGCGTGTTTTGTATGCGGAAAACCGGCGAAAAAAATGGTTGTTTGGGGAAGGGCTTATTAAAAGGAGGGGTACCCATGCATGAAAAATTTTCACATCGCAGAGCAACAAAAAAAATCGCCCTCGAAGGCGCGGCAGGCAAAGAAGTAAAAGTGCGTCAATTGCGTCACAAATTCTTGTTCGGCTGTTCGGAATTCACAACGCTGCCCTATGCGGCGGGCGAAATGAGCGCGGAGGATTCGGCGGCGGCGGAAAAACGATACGGACATGTTTCGGAGCTTTTTAATTCGGTGACGCTGCCGTTTTATTGGGGGCGGTTTGAGCCGGAACAAGGCAAGCCCGACACCGCACGAATGCACGCGGCGGCGAAATTTTTGCGCGGCAAGGGGATGACTCTCAAGGGGCATCCGCTTTGTTGGCATACCGTTTGCGCCGACTGGCTTTTGGCGATGGACAACGACAAAATTTTCGAAACGCAAATTTCTCGCATTCGCCGCGACATCGAAGAATTTGCCGGCGTCATTGATATGTGGGATGTAATTAACGAGGCCGTGATTATGCCGCTTTTTAACAAGTACGACAACGCAATGACGCGCCTTTGCAAAGAGCACGGGCGCATTAAACTGATTCGCGAGTTGTTCCGCGAGGCGCGTTCCGCCGGCCCGAAGGCGACGCTTCTTATAAATGATTTCGAAACCGGCGAAGCATATGATATTTTGGTTGAAGGGTTGCTCGAAGCCGGCGTTCCGATTGATGTAATCGGGATTCAATCGCACATGCATCAGGGTTGGTGGGGCGAAGCGAAGGCATCGGAAATTTTGGAGCGATTCTCGCGCTTTAATTTGCCGCTTCATTTCACGGAGGTTTCGCTTGTTTCCGGCGACATTATGCCGGCGCATATCGTGGATTTGAACGACCACCGGGTAAACGAGTGGCCGTCAACGCCGGAAGGTTTGGCGCGGCAAGCGGCGGAAGCCGTCGAGTTCTACGAACTCCTTTTCGCGCATCATCTTACAGAGTCAGTTACATGGTGGAGTTTCCGCGACGGCGGCTGGCTTAAAGCCCCCAGCGGACTTTTGGACATAAACGACGACCCCAAGCCCGCTTATACCGCATTGCATAAAAAAATTAAAGGCGAATGGTGGACGGGCGAACAAACTTTAACCGCCGACGCATCCGGCGAAATTACAATTACCGGCGTGAAGGGCGACTACGTTGCCGCTTACGACGGGCGCGAGGTTGAGTTCACGCTGTAGGTGGCGCGGGAAACGTTCGCTTCGCCCTTTAAAAATTTAACAAAAACTTTCTCAAAAATCGCGTTTCGCGCGATTTTTTTGATTGCACGGGAATCTGCCGGCAACGGCACATGAAACGCTCCCGCGCCCCCTGTATCCTTTCTTGCTCCGAATGAGCTTTTCCCGACAAAATTTTCAAACCGGTCTTGCTTTTGCGCGAGGAATAGCTATATAATTGTTCCATCCGAAAAAAGCCTTGGAAACTTGACGGAAGGACTTGACAAAATGGAACAAGCAAACATGATTGCAAGCCAAGCCAAGCCAAGCCAAGCCAAGCCAAGCCAAGCCAAGCCAAGCCAAGCCAAGCCAAGCCAAGCCAAGCCAAGCCAAGCCAAGCCAAGCCAAGCCAACGGGCAGGGCCTCCGTTTTTTTCGTTTCTTTTAACGGAAATTTTCAACTCTACATAAGCGAGTGTCGTATTATGCATTTCGGGTGCAAAGGACAGCCGCTTTTTTGTATATAGTGAGTCAAGTTGAAAACGTTCTTTCGCGCTTGCGCGAAAAGAACGGCTTCAATTTGACGAACCCCCGACACGAGTGCTTTTGCGCAAGTATAGCGAACGCCTTTGAGAACCGTGAAGGCGAGTCGGGAAATCGCGGGCTTCTGCGCGTTTTCCGACGAAACCTGAACGGA
>WQVC01000113.1 GCA_009781765.1 Defluviitaleaceae bacterium
CCGCCGCAACCGTCCGGAATTGTCCTTCCCGAAGGGACGGCATATTGGGCAGTAAACGGCGTAAGATGGGCGATGGAGAACGGCATATCCGACGGGCAACGCCCCGCGGCGAATGTTACCCGTGAAGAAAACATGAATATGCTTCACAGGCTTTATAATCTTTTGGACAGCAACCGCGATTGCTCGGCGGTGTGTGGCGGGTGATGCGAGCTTATGCGATAAAAAAACGCCTTGCGTTGCCTTGTGGCTTTGCAGGGCGTTTTTTTATTTAGTGATTGCGTAGAATTGCGGGTATTCGCATTCATCCGAATAAAAAAATCCCGCTACGGTTGTTATTCCGCAGCGGGATTTTTTCTTATTATCTTGGTATCACTACCCCGAACAGCCCGTTTACAAAGATATAGCGGGGTTCGGACAGCGAATAATTAACTGGAGCTGACGGGAATCGAACCCGTGTCCGAAGGCTCATAGATAAGGACCTCTACCATCATAGTCGGTTAATTTGTTGCGAGGCGGGCCTCGCGCGTTCCCTTATCCTTACGCGAACCAACACGGCGAAAGGGTCAGGTAGCTTTTAAATCTTTTACCGCTTCAAAGCTACGGGCGGAAAAGTTCCTCGCATAATCGATGCCGACTGCCTGGTATGCGAGTCTCCCGGAGCCGACAGGAGCTTATTCTCTAAGCTGCCATAGCTAAGCCGCGATTGGCATAGCTGTTATTGTTGTTTGCATTTAAATTTAGGGTGGCAGTTTTTTCGCAGTTACCGCTGCGGATGGCTATCCTTATTTTCAAAACCCCCGTCGAAACCATTGCAGCCCCGAGGTTTTACTTTTCAAGTATACGCAATTTCGGCGAATTTTTCAAGCTCAGGCCGGTAAGAACCCCTGCAATAACCCAAAAAACAAGCATCACGCGCGGGTAAAACCATACATATTCGCCAACTCCGAGCACAACAAACACTGCAAGCGCGGCAATTCCCGCCGAGAGATATATTTTATTTTCCGAGTCTGCTTCGGAAACGCGGGCGGAAATTCCGCGTTTGAAAAGCCCGAAAATGTATGCCGAAAATGCCAAAAATGCGCCGATTCCGCTGTGCGAAATTATGTCTAAAAATAAATTATGCGAATGCATTGCGCGCTCGGCAAGGGGATGCGCGTAGTTGCGATAAATTCGAATAAACGCCGCCGGCCCCATTCCGATGCCCTGCACCCAAAAATCTTCAAGCATTCGCAAAACTCCGCCCCAAATCATAAATCGGTACTGGCTGGAGGAGTCTTGCCCGAGCGTGAAAAGCCGTTCCAAAATTCCGACGGGAATAAACGGAATCGCAACAATGCCCGCCAAAAGCGCAATCGGAACGAGTCGCGGCGCGGCCATCATAATAAATACCGCAAGCCCTACCCCGAACGCAACGTATCCGCCCCGCGAGTACGTCATTGCAAACGCGCCCAGTACGACGGAAATTATCAGCAATAAAATCAGCCGCTTGCTGTCATTTTTCACGCAAATTGCGGCGGCAATCACAAAAGGCAGAAGCATCGCCCATGCTTGGGCGTCGTTGTTGGGATTGCCCAGAGTGGCATAAAGCCGCGAAAGTCCCGGGTTTGCCTGAAGGTCGGTCAAGTCCGTTCGAACTTCAATGCCCATCGCAAACTGATAAAACCCAATAAGCGCGGCAAAAGCAAGCGCGACTCCGGCAATGGTGAAAAACATTCGCATGTCGGATTTTTTTATAATCATCGACACTAAAACCGAATGCACCGCGCAGGCGAAAAAAATTACAAACACTCGAACGCTGTCCATGCCGCCGTAGCCGTGAAAAATGCTGAACCCGCAAAAAAATACGAACAAAATTAACGACGGCGGTGTGCAACGGGCGAACAGGTCGTCCGTTTGATTTTGCGCAACTCGGCTCAAAAAAAATGCCGCCGCAAAAAATGCCGCCGACAAAAAAATCAGCCAATTATTCCACATATGACTCGGCACAACCAACACGCCAACGATAAAAACCATGTACGCGGTTTTCAGGTTCAAAAACGAAAGCACGGTAACGGGAGATGAAAACTCCGTTGCACCGGGCTGCCCCTTAGAATGCGGCAAGTGCAAAACATCGGCTGACTCTGCGGCCGGGGCATAATCGAAAAACCACTTGACTACTCGTCCCGGCACACATCCCGCAATTGTCTTGTTCAAAAAATTATCGGGATTGCCGAGCGCGTTTTTACACGCGAGAAATATTTTTCGATTGACGCTGTTTTCATTCGCGCGAGCAAGCAGCGCGTAAAGCCGCGCCGCGCCGGAATAAATTCCGCCCGACACAAACGAAATTCCGCGCATTATAAGCGAACCGCCGCGATAATCGCGCTCGGTGCGCAAGAATCCGCCCAGAATCGCACTGCCGGAAGCAGCTCGTCCGACCGCGCTCAAAGCGCGAAAAATAAGGCTGTGTTCAAAATAAAAATTCAGCATCAACAGGAACGCATGAATTTTTCGCAGTACAACGCTTTGCGTATTCATTACAGCTCCTCAATCCCGGAAACGCGCACAAAAATTATGCTTCGCCCCGCGCGAACAGCCAAACTGTGCCCCACGCCGTAGCGATTTCCCGCAACTAAAAACCCATGGTCGCTCGGTACGCCTTCAATTCGCGCGGTAAGCGTTACGGAATTATAACCGGGCTTGTCGCTTTGCACGGTGTTGCCGTGTTGGTCGTGATTCCAAATGATTGCGTCCTGAATATCATAACTTTCCAACACGCCCAACGTAATGCCGCGCGAGTGGTCGAAAACAGTGACGCCCTCTGTGCCGCGCAAAACTTCCGCCGTAAAACCGGCGACTTCTTCCGTGAAAAACGAAACGCTGAACGTTCGCGTATCCGGCGGCGCGATTATGCTTTCGCCCCGACCGATTTGCAACGCGCCGAAGCCAATCACGCCCACCAATGCAATCAGTAAAAATAAGTCGATTATGTTGATTTTGCCAAAGAGTTTTGAATCTTTAAACATGGTTGTCCTCCGCTCTGACTTCCGAAATATACAACATTGATTTTGCCGGCCCCGCCCAAATAATTACTTCCGAACCAACCGCGTAAACATTTCCGCCAAGCACAATCGCGCCGTCGGAAAGTCGCCCGCTTACACGCGCCGTGATATGAACCGAAGAACGCCCCTCCATTGTTGACGCAACTTCAACGCCGTGAACGTCGGGCAAAATAATAACGCTTTCTCCGCGCAAAACCTCAATTACATTGCCCAAAAAAATTTCGTTTGCGTCGTCAATAACCGGCGAACCGCGCTCGGCGGCTTGTTCGGCGGCGTCGGCAGTAAAATCCTCCATCGCCGGATGAAAAAACGTGATTAAAACGTACTGTTCCGCGCCCAAAACCGGTCGTCCCGCCGCGCCCACGTTAAAATAAACAACCGCCACAACCGCCGCAATTACCGCAACCGCGAACAAATCTACAAGGCTTACTTTGCCGAATAATCGACCCTTATTGTCAAGCATGTGTGTCCTCCTTTGGACTTGTCCTCAAACTGTAATTTTCGTTTCGGGGGTTCGCGGCAAGACACCTCGTTCAATGTCGTTTTGCTTCGCAAAACAACCGGTCACTCGGCAAGCCGCGCCGCTTCGCTAACCCCTCACCGAAAATTCTGAATCAGAGGGAAAGTCTCTTGTGAAAATTTCGCGAAATTTCACCGCTTCACGGGTGATGTCGAAGCCGGAATCGGATAAATCCGGCACGATGCGTTTTTCGAACGCAAGTTCGGCGGTGAGTTCGACAATTTTTTCCGCCCAAGCCGGCGCACCGTCGGAGAGAGCCTTATAGTGCGCGAGGTCGGAAATTTTCACGTCGCGTGTAATCGCATCCGACAGAAGCACCGGCAAACCGCTCGCCTGCGCCTCAACCGCCACCACCGGCAACCCTTCGTGAAACGACGGCAAAATTAAAACATCCGACGCCTGATAGTATTCATAAATATTATCGACCGCTCCGGTGAAAATTACACGTTCCGAAAGTCCGAGTTCGCAAACTCGCGCTTCGAGTTCGCCGCGAAGCTCGCCGCCGCCGATTATGAACAGCCGCGCCGCGTTATTTAGAATCTCCGCAAACACTGCCAACGCAAATTCGTGATTTTTCACCGCCGTAAGCCGCCCCGCGATGACAATTACAAGCTCGTCGGGGGGGATTCCGTGCGCCGCGCGAATAACGTCGCGGCACGAACTATCGGAGGTGTCTCTTGTTTCGGATTTTGTTTCAGCTTCGGGGGAATGCTCCGCCGCCGGCGCGTGTCCCAAGCTACCGCCGCGCGCCGGGCGCGCCGCACGTCGCAAGTCTATCGCATTGTTTATAATATGAAATTGCGGTTTATGCAAGTTTTTCGCGAAAAATTTGCCGAAAAGCCAAATGCCGGCGTCTTTTGTACACGCCAAAAATTTGTTCGCAAACAGCCGCATAAACGGACGCGCAAAAAAATGCGCACGGCGTTTAAGCCGCGACGCACCCTGATAATCAGAAAAATGACTCCATGCCGCCCGGGTTTCCACTCCCGAAATCCACGCAACGAATAATTCGATAAATGCAAAGGCGTGTTCCGTGCAAATAATCACTGTTTCGTATTTTTCTTCGATTTTTGCAATTTTTTCGCAATCAATCGGCAACCGGTCGGCTACCGATTGATTTTGAACATCGCCGCGAATGCACTCGCGGGCTTCGCCGCAAGCCGAAAAATCGCAGTGATTCGGCGCATTTTCCGTCCGGGCGGACTCGTCGGGGTAATTTTTATATATTTTTCGCATCGCAGCGATATTTTTAAAAAAGCCCTGCTTTCGTGTCGGGACGCGAAAAATGCGCGCACCCAACGAGCGCGCTTCCGCTTCATAAAAGCCCGCTTCGCCGTGAACAACAAAATCGAAAACCATTCCGTCGATGTGCCGAAAATACTCCATTACAACGGCTTCTGTGCCGCCTCGGTCGAGGTTCGGCAAAATAATCAAAACGCGCTTCACAAAAACCTCCTTTGTATGTTTTTTTAACTCGAAATCGTAACCGAACCTTCCGCATCATGCAGCTTTTCGGGCGACACCAAGCGGAAAAAAACGCTCACGGGGTCGTCGCCGGCGGGGGCGTCGAATTTAATGCGATGCGATATTTGCACATGTTTGCCGGCGGATTCCTGCTCGATGGATTTTATTTCGCCCGTACCGAACACCGCGTCAATTTTCACCGGCGTCGGATGAGCGTCCCGATTTTTTGCTTCCAACTCAAACAGAATATCATAACTTTTGCCGGGAGGAAGCATAATCAGCGTTTCGCAATTTTTATATCTGCGGCAGGGGTCTTGCTCGGGATAGCACATGTTGAAACTTTTTCCCTGCGAGAATGCAATCGCCGCCGCGCAATTTTTGTGGATAAGTCGAATATCGCATTTGGATTTTCCCGTCAGGTACAAGATATTTCCTTTGCACCACATATGCCCGGAAGGTGTACGAAATTTCGGTGCGCATGGCGGAACGGGGGGACAAGGGGGGCAAGGGGGACACGGCGGATGCGGAGGAACA
Organism: Defluviitaleaceae bacterium; assembly: GCA_009781765.1. GTDB lineage: Bacteria > Bacillota > Clostridia > Lachnospirales > WQUN01 > WQVC01. The sequence continues at coordinate 5,560 of WQVC01000113.1, forward strand.
GGCGGGCAAGGCTTCGGACAGGGCTTGGGGATTAGTTTCGACGCAATTTCAAATTTTTCTTTCAAAATGGCTTGCAAACGAACGATACTTTCCAACACGCCCGATACGCTTTCATTAACCGCCAAAACTTCTTCCGGGCCTACATTTTCGCATCCTTCATCGTGCGCCCAACCCACAATCAGCTTTATTTTTTCGCTTTCGGCATCAATTACGCGGCTCAAAGCGGTTTCTTCCATTGCTATGGACACAATTATTGCATTTATCGCTTCGTCTCTCGACGGAATTTTGCCGGGTTTTATAAATTCAGGCATTGACATAATTGAAACTCCTTTATTTCAGGCTTCTTATACGCACTATATTCCCCGGCGGGAGAATTTGTCCCGCATCAACACTCTCCGGTACGGAACACTTTTTTGTGACAAGCATACCTTGGAAGTGAGGGCGTCAATGCCCTGATAAACAAGGAGGAACAGAACATGTCAATGCCTAAATTTCCGGAAATTCCCGACATCAGCAGAGATGAAGCGATAAATTTAATTATAACGTCCATTGCAATGGAAGAACTCGGCCTCAGCCATATTCTCAACGCCGAAGGCGAAAAAATGCAATATCTCCTCGGAACGCTTGAAGGCGTTTCCGGTCCCGCCGACGTAACGGTTGAGCAAATTCTTAAAGCAAACGAAAGCATATCAACTTTGCTTGAAAGCGCGGCCGGCAATCAGCAAGCCTTGGCCGATAAATTGGAAACAGCCCTGTCAAGCCCCACAATGGTCGGCCCGACCGGTCCTACCGGCCCCACCGGCCCTTCCGGCGGCGAAACCGGCGCAACGGGTCCGACGGGTCCGACAGGCCCCGGTGGCGAAACCGGTCCGACAGGCCCGACAGGCCCCACCGGCCCCAGAGGCGCGAACGGAACACTCCGCCCGGGTCGTCCGCTTTTTGACGTTTCCGACCAACATGATAACACCGCATCGGTAAACGTCGGCGACAACGTGATTTTCACAACGAACACCCCGAATTTTATGCACATCACCGTATCTCAAGGTTCGAATCTGCCTCCCGGCGACGACGACAATTCGGAAAACGACGATTCCGACGTCATCAATGCCAACGCGCAAGCCGCCCCGATAAAAGTTAATTTCGACGTAACGCCGTCGGCGGGTTCGGGCGGCATCGTTATGATGGACACAGGAAGTCATATCGACAGACCCATACCGCTGGAATCCGAAATCGGAAGCGCGTTCACGACCGGCGCACTGGTCGGACATTCTCAATGGGGAGAATTTTTCGGTCATGTCAGCGACAATATGGAAATCAACCTCGATAATTCAGGGCTTCCCCCCTGGCCGATGCAAGTTACCCGAGGCGGAAGAATTATGCAATGGTCGGCATCGTTTGAAGCCGCATCATCAAGAAGCCCGGTTATCGGAGCAAACGTAGTCGCAAGACTTCTGTACGCATCACCGCTTACGAACTCGCCGCAAAGTTTGATGAATCTTTCGTTTAAAAAGGTGGATGAAATCAACATGGGACAAATTTCGGCAATGTCGGGACTTTCGGCATTTACCGGCACACACACGCTTTCAACACCCTACACCATGCAACCCGGCGGCTACCTGCTCACATTGTTTTACCTCGACGCAATAGATACCGAAGCGCATGTTCTCGGCTTCCACGCGCAATCATCTGTCGCAATAGCATGATTACCGTAAGCCTGTGCATGATTGTAAAAAACGAAGAAGCCGTTCTTGCGCGCTGCCTCGACAGCATTAAAGACGCGGCAGACGAAATAATAATCACCGACACCGGCTCAACGGACAGCACAAAAAAAATCGCCCGCAAGTATACCGAAAAAATTTTTGATTTCGAGTGGACGAATGATTTTTCCGCCGCGCGAAACGAAGCATTTTCAAAAGCGACATGTGATTATCAAATGTGGCTCGACGCGGACGATGTTGTACCCCCCGAAACTCTCGCAAAGCTGCTCGCACTTAAAAAAACGCTCGACCCGGCGGTTGATATTGTTACCATGAAATATCTTACCCACACCGACGCCGACGGAAACCCGCTGTTATACTCCACCCGCGAGCGGCTTTTGCGGCGGGGAAAAAATTTCACATGGCAAGACCCCGTACACGAATGCATTGCACTTGCGGGAAATATTTTAAACACCGACATGGAAATTCATCACAAAAAAACAAAAGCCGGCGACCCGCACCGGAATTTGAAAATTTATCAGGCACTCGAAAAAAGCGGCAAGCCTTTCACTCCGCGACAGCATTATTATTACGCGCGTGAACTCAAAGACAACGGTTTATGGATACCTGCCGCTTACCGGTTCGAAAAATTTCTGGACACAAAAGAAGGTTGGTCGGAAGATAATATCGCCGCGTGTTACAACTTAGCCCTTTGTTACGACGTTTTGGGCGACAGGCACAAAATTTTTCCGATTCTGCTGAAAAGTTTTGAGTACGATTCACCGCGAGCGGAAATTTGCTGCGAAATCGGCTATCACTACAAACGCGAAAAAAATTACGCCGCCGCGCTGAACTGGTTTCGGCTTGCGGCAAGCCTCGAAAAGCCGGATACGTTGGGTTTTATCTTGCAGGAATATTGGGGCTATATTCCCAATATCGAAGCAAGTATTTGTTGTTGGCATCTGAACGACATCGAACAGGCGCGAGCCTTCAACGAACGCGCCGCCGAAATCAAACCGAACTCGCCGGCTGTTAAGCACAACCGCGATTTTTTTGGGACGTTGAATGCATAAACTGCCGGTCGGCAAGGCGATTGCTTTCTCGAAATTTTCGGGAAAGCCGGTCGCCTTTTTTGTTTGCAGTTTTCAAAATACTATGCTGAAGCATATAACTGCCTGCGACTGCATGAGATTTTCGGCGTATCCATTCAGTACATCGTTACCGGGAAAGAGCTTGAGGCCGAGCAGAGCGATTGAGTTGCCTGAACACCGGCTAAACTGCGCGTGATTGCAGTTCCGCCTGCATTTCTGATACTTTGGATACACTAAGCCCGGTATCTTCCGCTACTTCGTGAATGTCGCGCCCTCTCCTAAGCAATTTTTCGGCAATTTCAATCTTTTCTTGTTTTTTCCCCTCGGTGCTGAACCATTCACCAAGAACCCTAACGGCTGTGCTGTCTTCCAATACTCGCATATTCGCCTCCAAAATTTTTCTGAAATCTTCGTCGCTTATGAACGAAACTGTAAGCAATATTAACAAA
>WQVC01000114.1 GCA_009781765.1 Defluviitaleaceae bacterium
CGCACACAAACGACGTCGCGCCCTTCATCGACCTCGCGCATAATCGCACTATGATACCTGTTCGCGCTGTATCGGACGCACTCGGCGCGGAAATAGATTGGATTGCGCAAACCGGCACGGTGCAAATTTACACCGACGCAGGAATGCACCAATTAACCGCCGGCTCACCCCTGCCCGACGGCATGGGCGTTCCCGTAAGCCTTCAAGGGCGAGTTTTCGTTCCGATTCGCTATGTGGCGGAGGTGCTTGGCGCGACGGTGCGATGGGATGAGGTTAATTCAGCGGTGTATATTTATCAGTAGAGCAATTCCGCATGAAATGAGATAAATCAAGCAGGGGCGTTTCGCCGCCTCGGAAGCATCAAAAAAAACCGCGTTCACGTTTAAGTTAAGCGGCAAACGAGTGAAAGGTAAAAGAAAAAAGCAGAGCGAGAAAAAACGCTCTGCTTTTTTGATGACAATTATTTTTCAACCAGCACCGCACGAACAGGGCTGCCTTCTCCGCCTTTGAATTTCAGCGGCAGTGCGGAAATTACATAATCCCCCTCGGGGACGTTTTCTAAAACCAGTCCTTCTAAAATGGCAATTCCGTTCCCGAGCAAAATTTTATGCACGGGAAAGCCTTCGGCGTTGTACGTGTCCGCCGAAATATAATCCAGTCCGACGGTTCGGATTTTCCTTTCCGCCAAAAAGTCCGCCGCGCAGGGAGAAAGTGCGGTGTAGTCCTTTTTCAGCGGCTTGCTCATATTGCACGATTGCCCCGTGTCCAGAAGAATTATATCGCCGGCTTGAATGTCCAACGGCAACAAATCTTCGCGTGAGATATTCCCGGGCGACTTGCGGTTTAATCGGAATAATTTTGCGTTGCCGTAGAAATGTTCCAACGGAATTTCGTCGCACGTCGCGCCGTTTTCAATAAAATGCAAAGGCGTGTCTGCGTGAGTTCCCGTATGCGCGGACATTGTTACGCGAGACAGATTGCAGTTATCGCCGTTTTCGAGCCGCAGCACCCATTTGAAATCAAACGGGTCGTTCTCGCTGTAAAACGGCAAAGCCGAAGAAATTTCGGCGGTAATGTCATAAATTTTCATGGAAATGCTCCCTTGCGTTATAATTTTTTTACCATAATATAATCGTCGTGTTCTGTGCGGTCGGGCTTTTCAATTTCGTAGCCGAGCCGTTGATAAAATCGCACGGCGGGATTCTTCCGCTGCACCGATAACGAAGTTCGCGCGTAGCCGCGTTTTCGAAGCAACGCAAACAAGGCGCGCATCAAGTCCGTGCCGATGCCGCGCCCGCGAAATTCCGGCAAAACGGATACGGCAAGCTCCGGGGTTTCGTCGTCAAGATTGCCGTAAGCGGGAATAATTCGCGCCCATGCCGCACCCGCAAGCCGCCCGCCGATTTCCGCAACAACGCCGCTGTCGTCCGCGCCGCCGAAATTTTTTACGTAAACATAAATTTCGGGCTGAAAAATTATTTCATGTGCGGGACGTTCCTCGCCGTCCGGGACAAAAACAGCGTGATACAGAAAATCTTCGAGTTGCGAATAATCAGCCGGAGTGATTTCTCTGACTGTGTGCATCGCCTACCCCCGCACCACCAACATCTCATTTTCATCCATGGTGAAATTATATCCGGCGGCAAGCATTTCGTTCAGCGACAGCCGCAGCCAATGCCCAAAAGTGCCGGGTTCGTCGAGATTCGGATTCATTGCGGCGGCGCGCCCTCCGGGGATTCGTTCCGCTTCGGGAATCAAAACGTGTATCGTCGTCCAAACATCAAGCGCAACCGGGTCTGTTGACGCCGCAATCATGTTCACTTCAACAGCCGAAGCGTAACTGCTTGCGGGGCCTCTGTCCGGCCCGACCCAAATCATGTCCATGATGTTAAGCACCGGCATTCGCGTGTAAACCATCAGCGTTCCCATGCCGCCTGTGCCGACGCTGTTGTGAGAACGCCGCTGCGTAAGGCGGTCGGAAACAACACCCATGTAGCCTTTTACCGCGCCGGTTTGTTGAAAAAGCATGTGCGATTTCAGCACGGGCATGTTTATGACTTTCAGGCGGTCGCGGTCGTACGTTGCGGTTTCGCTGTCCCAAATGCCTTCGCGAAAGCTGACATGCGTACCGAATTCCGTTGTGAATTTCGGATAACTGATTTCAAGCCCGGTATGACGAATTTCATCCTCAACAAAAAAACCGTCGGTGTAATCGCCGTCGGAAAATTCCGCGACGCGCACGGTTGTAAACTCATCCCACAAAACGCCGGTAACGCGAAAACCGTCTGCCTGAAAATTTCGAATTACGTCCAACGTTGACTGCTCACGGCAAGCCGAATTGGGCTGACTCCAGTCCAATTCGCCGCCGCGTCCGCCCGAACCAAACTGCGCCTGCCCGTTGTCGGCAATAATAATTTCCCCGGTGAAGCCGTCGGGGTGCGCCAAAATAGCCTCGATTACGCGGGCAATTAAATCGGTGTTTGTGCCGCCGCGTTCCGCCCACTGAACGTTTATTTGCAGAAGAACGACGTCGTTCGCCGCAATCAAACCGTGCGGTGATGCATCGGTTTGAAAAAACGGTTGGTCGTGAGATTCCATTGCGGCAAGAAGTCGCAAAACGCCGTCGTCCAATCCGTTTGAATCCTCCGCGAAAATTACGGAAAGCTGTTCGGCAATCGCCCCCGGCTCATTTGCTTCGGCTGTATAAGCGGCTTCGTTTGCCGCCGGTGTTTCAATCGGCGTAATCGGCGCAGGGTCTTCCCCGAGGGGCATCTGTTCGGCAACACTTCCGCCGCAACCGACCAAAATAAGTACAAAAACAAGTAATCCGATTTTTTTCATTTTAAATTCCTCCGGTCAATGAGCAAAAAATCGCGGGATTCAGCGCGTTTTTTGCGAATGTTTTTTTGCCGCGCGGCAAAAAAGACTTCCTATAAAATAAATCCTACGCCAAGCCCTGCCAAAATCGCAAAACCCACAACGAACGCAAGATAAAGCAAAAAATTTTTCGTACCCAAAATCATTTTTACCGCGCTTAAATTATTGATTTTTGTGGCGGGTCCGGCAAGCATAAACGCCATTGCGTCACCCACGCCCATTCCGGCAAACAGCCACGCGCGGATTAACGGAATTGTTCCCGCGCCGCAAATGTACAGCGGCACAGACAGCGTTGTCGCAAAAAGTACACCAAGCCCGCGACGCGCCCCGAACATTCCGGCAATCCACTCCGGCGGAATGTAGCGTTCGCCCAAAGCCGTCAGCGTCACGCCGAGCAGCAAATACGGCGCGGTTATGCGAAACGCCCTGAGTAAATCAGGCAGAAATTTTCGTTTCTTTTTAACGTCGCTGAATTTCCCGAAAGAAAACAGCTCACGATTTTTAAAACCGTAAAGCACCGCCGCGCCTGCAAGAATACCACACAAAAACGCCAACACCAAACGTGTCAGCGCAATTTCCCAACCCAAAACAAAGCTCACCAGCCATAAATTCGGGTTAAGCAGAACCGAACTGACCATAAATGCCGCAAGAATATGCTGCGGAACGCCTTTTTTTCCGAGCGCGGCAATAAGCGGCACCGTTCCGAACATACATAAAGGCGAAACTATGCCTAAAAAAGCCGCCAACGCAATTATATAAATGCGTTCGGCGGAAAGTTGCGAAACTTTCGCGGCAATCTTGTCCGACAAAAACACCGACACAGCCGACCCCGCCGCAAGTCCGGTAATCCAATACGGCGAAATCATCCGCAATTGCGAAAAAATACTGTTGCCGAGCATGTAAATTTCGCGCTGTATATCCATTTATTTTTGTTTAACAGCGCGGGTCGCCCAATAAGTTGATATTCCGGCATCTTTTAACGCATTGTGAATTGCGTCCGGGGCTTTGCCGTCATACAGCGTGCTGTCGTCATCTTCATACGCGGCTGTGATTACAAACCCTGCTTTCAACTGCCCGCCGATTTGCTCGTTAAAACCGTGGCTGAATTGTATGCTGTCTTCGCCGTCGGCCTTGAGCTTTGCCATCTGTTCGGGATTTTTTAACGGGTTGTACGGCAATTTTTCGGATACGGTAAGCGGATTGTCATAATCGTGAAACGCAAAAATCAAGCCGTTGTCCAACCCCGACAGCAGCACCCCTCCGGGTTTTAAAACGCGACAGCATTCGCGCCATACGTGCTGCACGTCCTCAATGTACACATTTGATACGGGATGAAAAATCACGTCGAAACTTTCATCCTCAAACGGAAACGGCTTTGTCATGTCTGCTTTGACAATGTTTATTGCGTATCCTTCGCGCTCCGCGACAACGCGCTCGCTTTCCAACTGCTTGTCGGATAAATCCATCACCGTGCAATCCGCGCCGAGCAGCGAAAAAATCGGCATTTGCTGCCCGCCGCCGCTTGCAAGCCCGAGCAATTTTGCTCCCTCCAACGGCGGAAACCATTCCGCAGGTACGGCGGTATCCGGGGTCAGCAATACGCGCCACTGTCCGTTTCTCGCATTATCGCATTCTTCTTTCGAAGCGGGAATGCCCCACGGCCAACCTCCTTCCGCCCAACTGCTGATAGCGTTTGCGTTTTTTATTGTGTAATCTTCCATATGCTGCTCCTTTTTTTGAAATTTCATTGTTTTGCGAAGCAGAGGCGGGCGTTGCGATAGCGAAAACACACCCTAATTCATTATAAACTTGTAAATCTTTTTTTCTTGGGCATCCGGATTTATTTTCAGAATCTGTGCTGTTATTTTATTTTTCGCATTTTCGGCGTTTATGCCGGCGGCCTGTTCGAGCACATCTTCGCCCCAAAATCGCTCTGTTGTGCAAAACACAGTGGATGCCATGCCGTACTCCTCGCCCTTTTTTGACACCTTGTAGCGTCTGCCGCAATTTGAAATATAGAAATTCATTTGCAGCTCGGTTAATGCTTTGTCAAAAGCGAATTTTTCTTCACGCGAAAACTTGCCGTCCGACTTTATTTCCTCAACCACAATCGTTTCGCGAGCAGAAACAACATCGTAAATGCGCTTGGCGAAATGACTGATTGTTCCGTCTGCGTAGGCTTCATCGAAAGTTGTATCGCCGCGCCGAACCGCAAAAAAATACGGAAACCACTCCTTTGTGATAAATCCGCTTTTCTTGACAAACAGTTTGCCGTATGTGATGTCGTCACGCTCGACTAAAACGCGATTTATCCATTCGCAGGGGTCGGTTACAGGGTCGCCGGTATACCAACTGACGGGCGTTTCATAGGGCGGCGGCTCGTTCCAGTTCCACGGCAGAATTGAATAAATGCCCTCGTTGTTGGCACTGCCCATCGAAAACCCCGCATCAAGCAAATTTTTTATAAAATCGTCATAATTTTGAATCATGCACCGCCCTGCCTTTCTTTAAGCTCGCGCTCGATAAAAGCCTTGATGGTCGGGTTGCTTTCCGCTGTGATTAAAAATTCAAAGCAGTTGTAACGGCATTTTTGAAAATGCGCGTCGCCGATTGTGAAATCATAACCGATACATTTCGGACTGCACCCGTTGCTGACCAAACGCTTGCAATCACCCGAATTTTCTACGGCTTTTACCATTTCTGCCGGAAGCGCGTTCAAAAAATCGGGGTAGCCGCTTATTCGCTCGCCGTAAATTCTCGTAAGCATTCCGTGCGGTCTGAAAACAAAATTTACAAACGCACGAGGCGGCTTGCCATACTTGTACGATGCAAGAAAACCGTTTTTCTTTTCTTCAAACGCGACCTTGCAACCGTTTTCCGATAAAAAATTGTGCAGATTTTGAACAAAAGGCTTGCTGCCCTCATCCACCGATTCAAAAAATTGTTCGAAAGTGATTTTTTCCTTCGCCATAAACTACAACTCCTTTTTCATCAGAATACCATACTCAACACGACAACTGCATGTCACGTTACAAACAGCGCGACAAAATATTTTTTGCGACATTTCAGAATCCATGATGTATGGCGACACCCCAAAAAACCATTGCAATCGTTGCACCGAACACAATCAGCTTTTTCATAAGCACCTTAACCCCAGTCGATGTCTTCTTCTTTTATTGATTCACCTCGCAAATACTCGTCGCGCGCTTCGGCTATAACCGCCAAATCTTCCGGTGTTGCTACGTCATCAGGAAGAAAACGCTTCACAATTTCAAGCACTAAAGTTTGTTCAGGCTCTTGTAAATGCTCAACCATAGTGTTTATCTGCATCGTTAAAGTTTGCATAACCACCACATCCTTTATTTATAAATTTGCCCGCGACGCCCGATGTCTTCGACCAATATTGTATCATTATCTTGGTATGAAAATATTATTCGCCAATCGCCGATTCGCAATCGGTAAGAACCGGCGGAGCTTTTGAAGGGCTTTACATCACCGCTCGGAATGCTTTGTATCCCTCGCCTCACCCTGCTTTTCGTAGCTGTGTCCATGCGCGAAACAGCTTTTGCCGCTCGCCTTGAAAATAAGATTTGCATTTATTCACTCCCGATAAACATAAACGACATTGTTTGCCCCGCCCTATCGAACAGCCGCACTTCGAATTACACGTCGCGTGGTCTTTGTGTGGTGGAGTCGGAGCGCAGAAGCTCCGACGCACCGATTCTCGCGGCAGGGACGCGGCATTCAGTCTTGAATGTCGCAAATCCGCATCATGCCCGGGGCGATTCGTGAAAATATATTCGCAAACACTTGACAGCGAAATATTGTTCGGCTATATTATGTTCAAGCGAAGAGGCAACGCCCCGACGCTTAACACATAACGGAACAATGCCGCTTTCCTGCACCATGTATACAACCGCGCGACGGTGCCGGGGGCAACGTTCCGACTTCGGACGTCCGAATTTTTTTCATTTCTCGAAAACAAAAAATCAAGCCACGACAGGCAGAATCGCTCCGGAGGGCCGTATCCGGGTAGCCGCGCTTCTGTTTGCCGTGGTTTTTTTGTGTGGAAACAGACCACCAACCTACAAACAGACTTCATCTCTCTGCAAGTATGCGGATATGCGTTGGATGAATCCTGAATCCGCTATAAAATTCAAGGTTAAATTGCCTTTTATGCTTACCTCTAACAATCCTTCTGAATTTCTCTCTATTGATATGTCACCCCTATACGAATTACTTATAGTGTTAATTTGTAATTTGGCTATGCTGGTGAAGTCAAGCTCAACGACCGCCATATTACACCCGTCCCATTTAGCAGGAGGAAAATCCGCATAGCTCGGCATATCGAATATAACCTTAATTCTGTTTCCCGCATCCCAAATAGCGATACTTTCTATTCGGACATCGTTTAAGGACGGTATTTCTTTATACAACATTTGCAAGAATTTTGTTTCATAAAGGCATTCGTGCCACATTTTAACGCTCCTTCAAAACCAAAGTCCATGGTCAATATTTTGAATGGTAATTATTGGAGCGACTATCTGCTAAAAAAGTAATGTGCCGTTCCATCCGTGTACGCCGAGGCTCGAATGTGAATGCCGAAGCCCGTCCGCCCTGTTATTGGAGTAAGCTCATTGCTTGATTCACTCAATATAGCGTTCATAACATCTTTTTCAAATGCTTCAAAAACACCCATCGTACGTTCATTCCTTTGTTTCTGCTATGGGATAAAGAATGTTCCTGTATGAAGAACACCACCTGTAACTCTACCGCCAACATGTACGGCATGGTTTCCTACTTGCACAAGAACTGGATTTGCGTGTGAAATCAAACCACCAGTTACATGCTATAAGCCGCATCAATCTTCTTTTATGAAGGAAATCACCATCGGTTTGTTGCACTTATTTGCCATTCCAGCCTCATCAAGGTGATAATGACTCCATGCTTTGTTATGCTCGCATAATTCGATTAACCTGTTAATCAAATATAACATTCCCTCACGATTAGCTGATAAAACAATCTCACTTTCTTTATTATCGACTTCAATAAGGCAATTTTCTATATAATCATTCTCAAAAGTTTCATCGAAAAACACCTGTAATTTTGATGTTTTTTCACGCATCATTTAGCCTCCTATTCAGTAATGAAAACATGACTGTTTCCGTGTCTATCCACTACAAACGTTTCCCGTCCCCTATTAACAGTAGTTCGCCCTGTTTCAAAATTCAAGTGAGGGCCGCCGGGGTGATGGTTTCCAACTCTGGCAAGGTCAGAAGTTGTCATCCTGACTTGCCTTGCCCCGTCCGCCGAACGGAAAACCCCCGGGGCTATCTCTCTATAGCCGGGACCAAGAAAACTACCGGCCATATCTAAAGCCTCATTTGTTGAGACCCTTATTCCGTCGGCGGGTACGCTACCCGTCATTCTCCCCGCATTTGCCGCGCCACCGGCTCTGTTAGCCGCTCTGCCGGCACTTGTAACATCACTGGCTCGGTTAGATGCCCTCGCCGCGCCTGTAGCTATGCTGACGGCGGTATCACCCTGCCTTATTGCACGGTTGGTAAGCCTCGCTCCCGTAGCCACTGTCCCTAAAACGGGAATCATTGATGCTGTTGATGATAAGGCGTCTGCATATTCCCCGTGTGCAAGAAATAATACGGCATTAAGACCATCAGCAACTTCGCCGTATTTGGGAATCATCCCTGCG
>WQVC01000115.1 GCA_009781765.1 Defluviitaleaceae bacterium
GCAAATGGGAATACTCAAGTATTCTTTGAAGATGATTGAACTCGGAGTCCGCGACATAAGCGCATACAACTGCCTGAGACTGCATGAAATTTTCGGCGTATCCATACAGTATATCATTACCGGAAAGGAATTTGAGAAGCCGCCGACTGCCGACTGATTGAGTTTTCTTCCGGTAAAGGTCTGAGGCAATCATTAAGAGGTCGCCCCACGGAAATCAATTTTCGGGGCTTCGCCCCGCGCCCTCTCGCGCTTACGCGCCGGCCGGGCGGCCTGTCGCTCCGCGACACCCGGCTTCGCCGGGGGTATGCCCCACAAACTTTTTGGAAAAAGTTTGACAAAAACCTCCTTATGGTGAAACAAGACAAAAACGCTCTTGTTTCACCCCCAATCACTCGCACTTTTGCTTGCGCAAAAGCACTCGTGTCGGGGGTGAGTCAAATTGAAAGCGTTCTTTTCGCGCAAGCGCGAAAGACCGCTTTCAACTTGACTCACTATAAAAATCGCGCTTTGCGCGATTTTTTGATAATTTTTGCCCCGCTTTTTTTAAAAAGCGGGTGGGGGTTCGGGGGCGAAGCCCCCGAAAACTTAAAAATTGATTTCCGTACACGCCCTGTTCGAAAGTTGATTCCCCCCGATTCATGTGATAAAATGCGGTTTGTCGCTCGAAGCGGCAAAAAATGCGGGGTGGGAATGTTGTCCAAAACAGGAAAAACGATAGTTCTCGGGTCGGCGATTTTTTTTATCGCAATTGCAATTACCGTTATTTTGCGGGGCGACGGCGATTTTGACCTCCACATTGTTGATGTTGCCGCCGCGCCCCCGGCGGAAGAGTACATAGAAACCGTGCGTTATTCGTTCAGCGTTGGCGCAAACGGCGATTTTCCCGCCGCGAATTTGTCGGAAACAGAATACATAGCGCGCCGGTTGACTGCCGATTTTGATGTGAAAAACATCGTTATCAGCGTGTCGATTGACAATTTTATTTATTTTGACCGCTCTCTTTCGGATTCGCTTGCGGATTCGGAATCGGTCGGTTGTTTGCAGCAATTTCTTGAAGCGAATCCGGCTTTTTTATACGAAACGCCGCAACTTTCGATGCCGTATATCGAAAAAAATATCGAAATAATCTCGCGCATTGCGGAAATTTGCCGCGAAGCCGGCGCGGACATGTTCGTTATTCTCGAACCCGTGTTTTATTCGCGCTTTTTCGCCCTCTGTGAAGAAGAGGTTGCGGAAATGTTCATATCCCTCGCCGAGGTAACTCCGTTTTGGGATTTTTCCGTGAGTTCGACAATCAGCTTCGACCCGCGATTCTTCCGCGACCCGACAAGCCCTCGCGCGCATGTCGGCGTTATGGCGGAAACTCGCATTTTTGAATACTCGTCGCTGTTCGTGCCGGAAAATTTCGGCGTGTTCGTTACAAGTGAAAACGCCGCCCAACGCGCTCGCGACGTTTTCGAAATTACACCGGCGGACATGCTTTCCGTTTCCGTGCCGGTTTTGATGTACCATGATATTCGCGACGACGTTTCAAATGTTTGGCAGGTAACGCCGGAAATGTTTGCGGTACAAATGCGCGCCCTGCGCGACAACGGATTTAACACGGTAAGTTCGCGCTGCCTCGTAAACTTCGTTTTTTACGGTACGCCGCTGCCCGAAAACCCGATTTTCATTACCTTCGACGACGGATATTTGAGCGTTTACGAGTACGCATTTCCCGTTTTGGAGCAATACGGACACACCGCGACGGTATTTATCATCGGTCATGCGACGGGTACTTTCTATTACAAAGACACGCCCCATCGCGTCACGCCGAAATTTTGCTTCGACCAAGCCCGCAGAATGGCGCATGTTGTCGATATTCAAAGCCATACATACGACATGCATCAATGGGCGCCGTTTGAAATCGGTCGTGCAAGGGAAAATATTTTGAGATGGTACGACGAATGCGAGGAAGAATACGCCCGCGTTTTGCGCAACGACCACGACAGAATTAACGCGCGGGTTTACGGCGAAACGGGATTCGAAATTATTTCGTTGGCGTTTCCCCACGGAAGATACGACGCGGCGGCGCAAGAAATTTTGCAATCCGTCGGCATTCGGCTTACGGTTTCATCAACAGAGGGCGGAAATACCGTTGTAACGGGGTTGCCGCAGTCGCTTCTTTCGATGAACCGTTTGAATATCGACGATTCCGTTACCGCAGAACGGCTTATTGAAATTATATCTGCGAATTAACTCTCCCGAGAGAGTGCTGAAAAATTCCCCAAAAGGACGAATTTCATGCCGAAAAAAACAAAACGCACCGCCCCGGATGTCCCGGAAGCACATATAATTGAGCAGCCGATTACAAGCGCGCTCGAGCTAAACTACATGCCATACGCAATGAGCGTAATTGTTTCGCGCGCGATTCCCGAAATCGACGGCTTTAAGCCCGCCCATCGAAAGCTCCTGTACACGATGTACAAAATGGGGCTTCTTGGTGCGCGTCGAATTAAATCGGCAGACATCGTGGGGCAAACAATGCGCCTGAATCCTCACGGCGACGGCCCTATTTACGAAACAATGGTGCGTCTCACTCGGGGCAACGACGCGCTGATTCACGCATTTGTTGATTCGAAAGGAAATTTCGGCAAACACTATTCGCGCGATATGGCATACGCCGCGTCGCGTTATACCGAGGCGAAGCTCGATGAAATTTGCCGCGAAATTTTTCGTGACATCGACAAGGGCGTTGTTGACATGGTTGACAACTACAACTCAACAATGCTCGAACCCTCGCTGCTTCCCACAACTTTTCCGAACCTGCTTGTTACGCCGAATCAGGGCATTGCCGTTGGCATGGCAAGCACGGTTTGCAGTTTTAATTTGAAAGAAGTTTGCGAAACAACAATAAAATATTTACGCGCGTGCGCAAGGCGCACGGCAAGCACCGGGGACAAATCTTCAAAGCAACACATTCCCTCATCGCCAAATTCACAGCCGGACACGCTTTCGGATGCCTCCGACGCCGCATCTCACGCGCGACCTGACTTCGACTACGCGGCGTTAAGCAAAACGCTTCTCGCGCCCGATTTTTCAACCGGTGCCGAAATTATTTTCAACCCCGCCGAAATGGCGCAAATTTACGAAACCGGTCGCGGTTCGTTTAAAATGCGGGCAAAATGGCGGTTTGACGCGAAAAATTCGTGCATCGAAATTTTCGAAATCCCGTACACAACAACGATTGAAGCCATCATCGACAAAATTGCCGGCATCGTTAAAGCCGGAAAAATTCGCGACATCACCGACGTTCGCGACGAAACCGACCTGCAAGGCCTGAAAATTGCCGTAGACATCCGCAAAACCGCCGACGCCGAACTCATCATGCAACGCTTGTACGCCCTCACGCCGCTGCGCGAAAGTTTCAATTGCAATTTCAATTTTCTCATCGACGGACGCCCGCGAGTTATGGGAATCGCGGAAATTTTGCACGAATGGACGGCCTTTCGTATCGGTTGCGTCAAGCGGCAGCTCGCCCACGACATCGCGAAAAAGTCGGAAAAATTGCATCTTCTCGAAGGGCTTGCAAAAATTATTCTCGATATCGACAAGGCAATAAAAATAATTCGCGAAACGCCGAAAGAATCGGAAGTTATCGCGAATTTAATGAAGGGCTTCGACATCACGCAACCGCAGGCGGAATTTATTGCGGAAATAAAATTGCGCCACCTGAACCGCGAGCATCTGCAAAATCGCATCGACGAGCGCGAGGATTTGAAAAAAGAACTCGCCGAACTCAACGAAACCCACGGCTCGGATGAAAAAATTCGCAATTTAATTGCCGCACAGCTCAAAGAAATCGCAAAAAAATACGGGTCGCCGCGTCGCACGGAAATCGTTTCCGCCGAAGAAGCTCCCGCGCCGCCGGAAGAAACTTTCATCGACGACTATAACCTCAAAATATTTTTAACCGCACACAATTATCTGAAAAAAATCTCGATTGTGTCGCTGCGTTCCGCCGACACGCAGTATCTCAAAGAGGACGACGAAATTTTGCAGGAAATCGAAGCAACCAATCGCGACGAACTCCTGCTCTTTACCGACAAATGCAATGTTTACAAGTCGAAAATTTACGATTTGCCGGATTGCAAAGCATCGTCCCTCGGCGAATTTTTAACGAACCTGCTCGGCATGGACGCAGGCGAGCGCGTTTTGTACATCGCCGTCGCGAAGGATTACGGCGGTTTTATGCTGTTCGGCTTCGAAAACGGCAAGGTCGCCAAGGTGAAATTCGACGCATACGCAACAAAAACCAATCGCAAAAAGTTGATTAACGCCTATTCGTCAAAGTCGCCGGTGGTTTCGATGTACCACGTTGCGGACGACCTCGACCTGTACCTCCAACGCGGCACAGACAAGGCAATGGTCATAAACTCCGCGCTTATTCCCCTGAATACATCGAAAAGTTCCGGCGGCGTAACGGTGTTTTCTCTGCGCAAAAGCACTACGCTTTCCACCATGCGCCCCACCGATGAAAACGACGATTCCGATTACTATCGCACGGATAAAATCCCGACAGCGGGACATTTTTTGCTGAAACAATTACGCATCGAATAGCGAACGCCGGGGACATATACCGGCGGCAAAAACGTTCCCTCGAAGCCGACCGGGTCGAGGGAATTTTTTATTGCACGGGAAGCTGCTCCGGCTTCGAGGGAGTGTGTGGCAACTCACACGTGTTCCCGGCGTTCAAGGTGCGCTTGGCGCACCTACTCTTTCATCCCCGGCGAACTCACAAGTGCCGCAAAATACCCGAAAACCACCGCAACCGTTACGCCGCCCGCCATTGCCGTAAATCCGCCGGTTACAACGCCAATCAGACCGCGTTCGTCAACGGCTCGCATCACGCCTCGCGCAAGCAAATTTCCGAAACCGGGCAGCGGCACAGACGCGCCCGCGCCCGCAAAATCAACCAATCTGTCGTAAATTCCGAGCCCGCCCAAAATACAACCCGCGACAACGAAAAATACTAAAATTCGTGCCGGGGTCAACTTGGTCAAGTCAATCAGAATCTGCCCAATCACACAAATTGCTCCGCCAATCACAAACGCCCAAAAAATATCCATGATTATGCTCTCCTTTAATTACCCGAGTTCGCAGGGGGAAAACTTTTTTTGAAAAAAAGTTTTCCCCCTGCACCCCCTTTCAAAAAACTTTTCCAAAAACCGCGCGTAGCGCGGTTTTTTATTGTTTTTGTTAAACTTTTTTTAAAAAGTTTGCGGGGGTTTGGGGGGCGGATCCCCCCAAGTCCTTCATTTATCCCTCAACAGCAACAGCATGTGCGATGCCGGGAATCGTTTCGCCCTGCTGAATCGTAACGACGCTGTGCAACGCGCCGGTCGGCACGAAGAGCATCCTTTTTATTTCGCCGTCGCGCAACTTTTTTATGAAATATGATGCGAAAACGGACGCCGAACAACCGCAACCGCTTCCGCCTGCATGAACATCTTGTTTTTGTGTGTCGAAAATCAGCAATCCGCAGTCGTTTACGCGCTCAACGGCGGTGAATCCGTCTTGCGAAAGCATCTGTTTGAGGAGCTTTAATCCGTACATTCCGAGGTCGCCGGTGGCAATTACATCGTAATAATCGTGGGGCAAATTGAGGTCGCGAAAATGTTTTGCGATTACGTCGGCGGCGGCCGGAACCATTGCCGCGCCCATGTTATTCACGTCTTTTTGCCCGAGGTCAACGATTGCTCCGGTTGTGGCCGCCGTGATTTTCGGCCCGCGTCCCGTGGCGGAAATCAGCACCGCGCCGTCGCCGGTAACAGTCCACGACGCCGTCGGAGCGCGTTGCGTGCCGAGTTCGAGCGGGAAGCGAAATGTTTTTTCCGCGCCGCAAAAATGGCTCGACGCGCTTGCAACAACGTAGTTCGCAAATCCGCCGTCAATCAGCATTGAGCCGAGGCTCATGGCCATTCCCATCGCGCTGCACGCGCCGAAAAGCCCGAAAAACGGACGCTCAAAAGAACGCGCACCGTAAATTGAGCCGCTGTTTTGATTCAGCAAATCGCCGGCCAAAATGTATTGAACATCCCCGGCGGAAAGCCCGGATTTTTGCACACAAAGTTCGACGGTTTGTCGCATGAGTTCGCTTTCCGCTTGCTCCCAAGTGTCTTTGCCGAAAAGAATATCGTCGGAAATTTTGTCGAAAAGCGCGGCAAGCGGGCCTTCGCCTTCTTTCGGACCGACAATTGCCGCCGCACTGATAATCACGGGCGGATTTTCAAATTTTACGCTGGCGTCGCCGAAATGTTTTGTCATAAAATTCACCTCACAAAGTAGTAAATCAGCCCCACAATCACGCTCGCAACCGTGCCGTAAACAATTACCGGGCCGGCAATTACAAACATTTTCGCGCCGACGCCGAGCACAAGCCCTTCATTTTTATGCTCGATTGCGGGGGCGGCAATCGCGTTTGCAAAGCCGGTAATCGGAACAATCGTGCCCGCGCCGGCAAATTTTGCGATTCTGTCATACACTCTCAATGCCGTAAGCAAAATTGCCGATACAATCAGAATTGCAGCAACAATCAGACCAGCATCGTCTTTCGCAAAACCCATCGCCTCAAACCGATTGTAAAGCACTTGCGCAACCGCACAAATCGCACCGCCCACCAAAAACGCCTTAACACTGTTCAAAAACACCGCGCTTTTCGGCGACGCTTCTTTCACCATTTTTTCAAAATTTTTCGCTGTCATTTGATGCCTCCTTTTAAGACCTTGTTTGAGACCTTGGGCTCCGCCCAAGCCCGGAAACTTTTGAAAAAGTTTCATCAAAACTTTTCCGAAAATCGCGCGTTGCGCGATTTTCATGGGTTTTTGTCGAACTTTTTTCAAAAAGTTCGTGGGGTTCGGGGCGAAGCCCCGAGGTTTCACATTGAACCGGAATCATAAAATCCGGGAAGTAAAAAATATAATAATGAGCCGAGCATTTTTCCCAGCGCGATAGCCAGAACGAAGAAAAATATTCCGCGCAAAACGCGAACTCGGCGCGTCATAATCGGAATCACGTCCAAAACTTCGGCGAGGGACATCGCCAACGAGCCGTAAAAAATCCCCGTGGCGAATCCGACCGGCACCGCCAAGAATGCGCCGAGGGGCAGGCGGAGTTGTACGAATCCCGCGATTGTGCCGAAAATTCCGCCCAAGGTGATGGCGGTTTCGTAAACTTTTACGTGGGCGTTTGTGCGGGTTTTTTGGGCGAGGCGAGGCACGACTCCGATTACCGAAATAAATGCGAAAACCGCGCCGGAAATCAGCATTCCCGACGCAAAGCCGAAAAGAATTGCAAAAACGTGGCGCAAAATGTCAATCAGCATCGGCTGCTGCCTCCTTTTGTGCCAAAATTGTTTCGGTTACGTCGTTTTCGTAGGTTTCGACTTCGACTTCGATGGGGGTGGGGTCGTCGGTAATTTTTTTGCCCAAAAAGTGGTTGTAGAAAAAAATTATGCCCGCCGCAAGCCCGATAGAGTAGGGGATTGCTATAATCGGCGGGTTTGTTTGCTCGAATCCGAAAATAAGAAGATGCCAGCGTTCGAATATTTTTGAAATTTGGCCGTCGGTGTGGAACGACATAATTGCCGTTGACGCGCCGAAAAACAGGATTAACGAAATTGCCGCAACTCGCGCCCACAAAAAGAGCGGCCTCGGGCGTTTTTTTCGCCATGTGGCATGTACCCAAGTGTCTGTTTCGCCGACGTTTGATACGGTTGCGTTTTGAATCTCGTCGGTGATTCTTCTGATAATATCTGTTACGGACACAACGTAGTTTGTTTCATTTTGATTAAGCGTTTGCAGTTTCATTTTTTCGATTTTTTTCGGCCCGATAATTTCCGCAACGTCGCCGATTAAAATTTCTTTTCGGTTAAGCAGGGATGCCTTTTTTTTCGGCTTGATATAAATGTCCAATGTTGCACCTCACAAATGTTCCGCCAAATTCGCGCTCGTGCTCCGGCGGCGGAAAAAAAATCACAACCGCCGCAAATCCTGCAAGCAACAAAAGTATTATCACCAAAATTTTCAATACGATTCGCAAAAAAACACCCCTTTTCCGGATTGTGTCCGAAAAAGGGGTGTTATAAACGAAGACTTGCGGCATAATTTCAAGATTTTCGCTTTAGTCCCGCTGATATTTCTTTTTGAACTTCTCAACGCGCCCGCCGGCTTCGAGAAGTAATTTTTGACTGCCCGTGTAAAAAGGATGGCATTTGGAACATACTTCAACTCGGATTTCTTCTTTTGTCGAGCCCGTAACGAACTCGTTGCCGCAGTTGCATCGTACTTTTGCCTCAAAGAATTTCGGATGGATAGCCGCTTTCATTTTTTCACCATCCCTTCTGTTTGAAATTTATATCAACGACGATTCTATCACGCGTGGCATAAAAATGCAAACATTTATGGTGAATGGGAGTGTCGCCATGCGCACTTAAAAGAAATCAACAAGCCCAAAAGGCATGGAGCCGCGTTTTCTTGTTTGATTGAAATGGTGTTTGGCTTCACCGAAACGGTTGTAAGCGTCAATGAAGA
>WQVC01000116.1 GCA_009781765.1 Defluviitaleaceae bacterium
TCGATTTTACGCCACTTTTCGTCAGTTTTCCCTTGCGTGCATCCTGCACGCCGCGTCCAAACTTCCTCAATTGACGCAAAATCGCCTCAAAATCCGTGCATTATCGTAAGTGGGAACACGCCCTATATACTTTTCAAAATTTTCTCAATACCATGACCGCTCGGGCGGTTTGTGCGGCGCAAAAGAAACAGGCAGTCGATGTCATTTCGAAGCAGGGTGTTCATGCCCTCTTGGCAGGAAATGCTGCCGAACATGCCCAGTTCTTCCAATACCTCGCGCGACCCTTCGCCGATAACCCCGAGCGGATAAACAAACGCCGAGGGCGTGTAATTTAAATTTTCGGCGCAAGCATTTTGCAGCTTTTGCAAGTCCGCCAAAAGTCGCGAATGATACGCTTCGGCAGATTCGCCGCTTTTTTTGCCGCTTCCGATGGGTACAGCGTGCAAATTCCAACTGTGGCTTTGAATTTCAACGCGCCCCGACGCATGAAGCTCCGAAATTTGCGGCCATGTTAAATTCGGATACTTGCCGTCGGGGTTATCGACCGCCTGAGCAGTGTACTTGTCGGCCGCCCCGCCGATTATCGCAACAACCGCCTTCATATCATACGCTTCCAAAAGCGGCAGTACATAGAAAAAATCGCCGGCGTTGCCGTCGTCAATCGTGAGCATAACCGGATTTTTCGGCAGCGGTATACCCTGCGTTACAAAGTCGAACAAATCTTGAAAAACCACGGTGCTGTAATTGTTTTCCGCCAAAAATTTTAAATCTTGTTCAAATTCGTCGGGCGTGATTCCGTATTTGCCCAAATATTTCGGATTCTCCGTAACCAAATGGTACATCACAATCGGAACTTCGACCTCCGAAAAAAATAATGCCTCCGTGTCAAATTCCGCCGCAAAACACGGCATCGCAAAAAAAATTGCGGCAACAAGAAAAAATGCTCTCCGCACTTGAATCTCTCCTTTTAAAAATTGATTTTCGTGCGGCAAGTACCGCGAACGACCTTGGAGAGTGTTGAAAAATCGCTTGAGGGTACGGGCAAAGAACGCCCGCCATTGCTGTGCCGGCATCGCAGGAAAATGACGGGTTCAGGTCATTTTCCGAGATGCGGCATATGCGAAAGCGTAATTTTTCAACACTCTCCCTTGCGAACCGTGAAGGCGAGTCGGGAAATCGCGGGAATCAATGCGTTTTCCGACGAAGCCTGAACGGGCTTCTCATGCTGTTTCCGTTGTCAGATTAACGCACTATTTAAACGGAAACAGTACCGAGTACGTTCGCGATAAACCGCGCAAACGCCGAAATTCGGGCTTTTGTTGTAAGTCTGTTTATTATGCCGAAAAAACCGTTGCCATATTCGCAAAAATAGTTTATATTATCTCTCGGACACGCGCTAATGTAGCTCAGATGATAGAGCAATTGATTCGTAATCAATAGGTCGGGGGTTTGAGTCCCCCCATTAGCTCTGAAAAATAAAGGCTTTCGAGGTTCTTCCTCGGAAGCCTTTATCATTTTTGACTAACATTTGACTAAATTCAGACTCTGGAATTACCCATTCTCGGATGCCATCCGTGAGGAGTCCACACGATTCCATTTCCGCAGTTTTTGCAAAGCCGTTTATATTTTTGCCTTCTTATTTTTTTCCATCTTGCCATGCTGCTGCAAAAGATACATTTCTTGAATCTCGGAATATTCATTTTTTCTCCCCTTTTTTAAACCGGCGTAGCGATACTCAACATCTCCGCCATTGCTTTTTTGAAATCAATCTCCGTTACACCGTCTTTTCGGTAATGAAGCTCCTTGTCTATCCTTGCGACGAAGGCATCCCAGTCGGCTTCGTTATTCTTCTGCACTTCGGAATATTGCCGTTCGAGCGGCCAGTTGCTTATGATATAAACCTTCGTGTAGCAAGCCAGTTTATTGCCGTACCGCGCGGGAAGCCATGTGTTCGGGTAGCCCTCCATGCAAACGAGCATATCCTTTAATTTCAAACTGTTTCGGAACTCGTCCATCACGATTACATCTTCGCCGTTATATCTGTCAAAAGGGTTATCGTAGTCCGTTACCCTGTAGCACTCATAGTCGTATTTTTCCAGTATACTGCTTGTTTTCCCCGTCCTTGTTTCTCCGTGTACATATGTAACCGACACGTCCCGTTTCTCTTTTCGCTTGTCCCTGTACATCAAATCTTGTTTGACTTTTTCCATCACGACCAGTTTTCCCATGTGTTGCGGGTTTTCTTCGATTATGTCGATTATGGCGCGGCCTTCTTTTATTTCGTCCATGAGGTCGTTTAAATCGTTTCTCGCTCCTTGCCGCTCCAACGGGATTTCCCCGTACTCCTCGCGGCTTTCTTCGACGTGACCTTCTCTTTTTTTGTCTTTCGCCCATTTGCCGATTTTGAAAATATAGTCCTTGTTTTCCTGCGTTGTTCCTCGCGCCATTTCGATATGAACTTTAGGGAACTTTTTCTTGATTGCACTGAACCGCGCGGCGTTTTTGAATGCCATGTACAAGTGTGTGTGCGGCGTTCCTTCTTCGCCGATTTCGTCTGCCATGCACCAATACGCCAGAGCCTTGAAACTCCCTAAAATCTCCTTCACGTAATCCCGCGAATACCCGTGCTTTTCGGGATTATTGATTGTCAATTGCCACTTGCGCGAACGTGTATCCTTGTTGCCGTTCTCCATGACATCCCCTCCGTAACTTCTGTGACATTTTTTTGTCACAAATGTTTGTCACAACTTTTTTTGCTCTGCAACCCTTGATTTTACTGCATTGTCACAAGTCACAGATGTTCGCTAAAGGTAATACTAATTCTTTAGCGAACGCATTTGTCGGCGCGGGGGTGTGCCGCGCGCATCAGCGCGCCGCTCGATGCACACAGCACACCCCCCCCCTCCGACGCTTATGTTTACGAAGCCTTGGCGGTTTTTTCGGGTTCGAGCAAAACGGACGTGAAACGCCCGTCAACGTCGAGCGTGACGTTGTATCGCGCCTTTACGACGAGGCTTTGAACCGACGCATCGCGGTGAAGCATGAACTCGCAGGAATCATACGTTTCCTCGTCGGCGAGCTTGACGAATTTTAACGGGGCTTTCCCCTCGCGCTCGACTATTTGTACAGATACGAGCCTTAACGGTGTTTTTACGGGTAACAACATGGTTACATTCTCCTTTTATTTTTTCAGTGCGCTTTGTGCGTCACTGCCCTGAAGGCGTTTTGATTGGTGCGTTTTGAGTGGTGCTCTTTGAATATCTCCGAGGAAAAAGCGGCGGATTGCCGCGAATATTCCCTTTTGCGGCTTCGCAGGTTGCGCGATGGGTTGTTCTGTGCGTGGGACATCTTCCGAAATTTCGCATCCCTGCGCCTCTTTTGAATATTCATCAAAAAAGTCATCATACATAGTGTAGGAATCGTATATCCTCGCGACGCTTTTTCGATACAAAACAAACTGCCTGTCCATCTTCAAATGACGATTTCCGTACAAATATTGTGTTACTACGAAAACCGTAAACGGCAACATCCACAAAAACCAGTAATTATTTACCTTCCGATGCCGATATTCGTATTCGAACATACCGCGGATTTGCCTGTCTATCATGTGGTCTTTTTGTGAGATTAACGTGACTTCATAGCCGAGATGTCTGTGTCGGGAGAAAAATAAAACCCACTCGCGCCGCTCTTTTGCCTGAAATGTACGCGAATCGAAAATAATCTGACATTCGTCTATGACTAACAGTGTTTGACCTTCGATACCTTTTTCGTGATTTTTCACGGCGTATTTGTACAAAAATTCGGGCGTGAGGTCTTGCATGGGCATGTAGATAAATTCGCCGATTTGCTTGCGCCCACGTTTGGAAACTTCGTTGA
Organism: Defluviitaleaceae bacterium; assembly: GCA_009781765.1. Classification (GTDB taxonomy): domain Bacteria; phylum Bacillota; class Clostridia; order Lachnospirales; family WQUN01; genus WQVC01. The sequence continues at coordinate 3,877 of WQVC01000116.1, forward strand.
GGTCGATACTTACCGTTGCGATTACGTTTTTTCGTCTGCGAAGCGTTCGGTAAATTTCTTGCGCCATGTGATACGATTTGCCCGAACCGGGCGTTCCCGAGTAAAATTTGACCATCTTTATTCAATCATGCCGATTCGACGCGCAACGATGCGTATGAGGTAAATTGCCGCTATTGCGGTCAATCCCATGGACATTATCGTTAAAATATGTCCGACCGGCACAACCCACAGCACGAAGTTAATCAAGGGATTTTCGGGAATTAAGCCTGACATATCGCTGAAAGGACTTTGAGGCAATAACGCCCAAACGTCGTCTAACAAGCCCGCCAGAAAGTTCAATATGCCTTGAATTATCCTCGTTGCGATGCCTTCGCTTTGCGGGTCGAAATCGGGGAAATGATAGTCGTAGTTCATTGACGCACCTCGCTTTGCTACGTTCTGATAATTTTGCTCAATACAACAAACCATCCGATGGTGAACATGACGACGATTCCCCATCGTAAAACCTGCGCTATGGGTTCATAATCTGCCATGTCGAACTCAACAACCGCATCAAAGCCGGCGGATGTAAAATCAATCGTGAAAACCGGGGCGGGGCGAGCATCCACCGAGCCGCCGAAAATTGTGTAAATTAAATTTCGCAAATCCCACGGAATTGACAGCGGGAATACATATTGCCAACCCCGCGCTTCTTGGAAGCGTGAGATGTCGAAGTTCATGCTTCCGACGGCGATGCGCGAAATTGCATGTGCAATCGCACCGGGTAACGCTCGAACTCGTGAGCGCATTTCTTCGAGCCTGTCGCGGAAGCTGTCGATTATCGGTTCGAAAAAGCCTGTTATTGCGCCGGGGATGGCGGTTACTGTTTGCAATATGTTGCTTGCAGTGTCGCGAATTGCGTTCAGCGGCGGCGAAAGCACATTTGTTATTGCGCCGGGTACGGCTTGTACTGCCGTGCGCACGTTGTTTACCGACGTACCCACGTTGTTTATCGCCGCTACCGACACGCTCGTAATCGCGCCCGGAATCCATCGCAAAATGTCAATGATTGAGCGCAATAAAGCCATTATTCCGCTCAAATCAATATCCGGGAACGGCGGAATTACAGGCGGGTCGTTTACCACGGTGATATTAACGACCGCACCGTCAGCAATAAGTTGGGCGGCGGCGGCTTGGTCAAGAATAAGTTGTTGGCGGGTCAGCGCGTCTTGAAGCATTTGCGCAAATGACGGCCAAGCGGCATCACTAACCTGCGGAAATGCTTCGCGGTCGATTACCGGCACAAGCCCTACTACGGGTGAATCGGCGTCGGTTGCTCCCGCGATGGAGCGTATTTGAGTGACTGTTTGTGCCAAGTTATCAAGTATGTTTGTCGGGTTGGTATTTAAACGCATTCCGATACCCGGACCGGGCGGAAAAATCATGTCGGCGGTTATCGGCTTTTGAATCGGCATGTACGGATTCCACTCAAGAAGTTCTCGTACAACCAACGAAAGTCGGTCTTCTCCGTTGACATGCATAGTGTTTATTGATGCAAGAAAGATGCGACCGAAACTGTTTATATAAAACCCTAAAACTTCCCATCCTGCGCCGACGCGCCTGTTGCTGATTCTGTGCCCTCCCGTAAAAACCGCATAATACAAGCTCCCTACGCCCCAATATGTTCCGACTGTTCTCATTTGTCCGTTGTAACTGTATGACGTAACAGCAAATCGCCTTAACACATTGGCTAAATAGATGGCTTGAGCATCCGTCACGTCTCTTACCCATTGGACGTTCGGTCCGCTCATGGATATTCCGAGGTTTAATATCGGCAAGCCCGATGAATGGATGCCTAACAGCATTTCGTGAGGCGACATTACATGTTGCGGAACGGGAATAAAATCCTGCGCAAAAAAACAGAAAAAATAATTTGCGCCGACGGTTGCGGCGTCGGTCATTGAGCGCGTATTCATCCAAAACGGACGAACTCCCGTCAACATCGTGTCCCGGTCGGCGGCAGTGGATTGAATAGGAATCGTCGGAATCTCTATTGCGCCTTGGGGCGTTTGAACCGTTATCGGGCGTACAAGATTATTTATATCTGCCGGTGTTTTTCCGGCAAATGCATCTTCAATCCTTCTGTTTTGCAGGGCTTTCCATTGCGCAACTTCATTGCTTGCTTGCGAACCCGAGGGCGCAAACGCCGCTACGCACGACATACCGATTAAACATGACGCGCACCTGTTCGCGCAGGTCGGGGTAATGCCGGGTGTGCCGGAAACAGAAACTCCGCCTCCGACGTTTACCAAAATATTTAATCCGTCAACGATTTTCGGAACGGCAATTACAGCAGGATGCGCATGGGAAGTTACCGGCGGATTAACCGCGAAAAAAGCGAACAGCGCGGCGAGAGTTATGCAAAGTACCTTTTTCGTTGCGAATTTTATTTTTTTCATTTCGTCCCCTCCGTTTTCTATGTATGGCGCGGGGATTCCGCGCCGTTGGGTTTGTTCGGTTTTAGCCGATTTGTCTGAATGCTCGGATTGCCAAACGGATTCCCAAGAATCCGCCCACGATTACGATTGCCGCACCGCCGACTACCGGCAGAAGTGACATTACTTGGTCTTGGATGTTTGTTACACCCTCCGTAACCACCGTTACTAAGTTAAGTGTAGGTGTCGCCACGCTCTCTCCTCCTTTCCTCGCTCTTCTCTTTTTATACATAAGCACGTCACGCGCCGTGCGTTATGACGGGTTTGTCAGCTTCTCAATTGCCTGAACGCTTCGACGACTCTTCGTATCGTTACGCTTGCGGTAGTTATGACTACTGCGCCCGTTCCGACATATTTGAGAACTGTTATCGTTGATGCCGCAAGTCCTGTTGCGGCTGCTCCTGCGGCGGCTGTCGTGGTTATTGCCGCCGTTGCGACTATATCCGTTGTCGTCGCGAATAAATCCGCAGTTGTTACAATGTACAACGTATCCACGTTATCGCCTCCCTTCTTCGCGATTTTTTTGTTTATATCGCGTTTCGTGCGTATGTTTGATTAAACTTCTTGGCTTTTGCTGAGGGTTCTGTAGGCGATTTTTATGCCCCAATTAGAAAGGAAACACGTTGCGCCGATGAACATTCCCGCGCCTAAGCCGTGGGTTATTACTTCGAGATATGTTGACATTATCATTTTTTTACCGCCCCCATGCTGTTGTGATGATTAGAAGTATCAGTAATCCGACCGACATTCCTTCTAATGTGAGTGACCAATGGCGACCTTCGTGTTGTTGTCGGGCATGGTTGCAGTTAGTCAGATGTATTGATTCAAGTTTTGTTTCGAGTTTGCGAAATTCCGATGATAAAAAATCAAGTAAATCGGGTGGCGTCGGCGTTCGGCATTGTCCGCCACACCCGTCGACCCAACAATGCGGGCAAGGTATCGGAAAGACTATGCACTGTCCGGTACACCCGAACACCGAACAATTCGGGCAGGGCGGCAAGCACATCATATCGCAGAGCCACATACCGCAATTCGGACAGATGAAGCGAGGTGTTGATGCCGCAACCGCGATTCGGTCGGGGTTCGCCGCATTCAGGGGCAGTGGTGTTACTGTTGCAAATATCGCGATTATTGCGAGAATTACCAAGATTTTGTGCGAATTGCTTTTTATATTGAAGGTCGATTTTTTCATGTTGTTTTTGCCTCCGGGCTTGTGCGTTTTTCGGTTAAAAGCGGTTGTGCGGGTTTTGGGCTTTCGTAGCTTCGCCGATTTCGGCTTTTCGCGCGGCAGTGTCACGTTAAAGGCGTTGGGGACAGCGCGGGGCATTTTCGGGGCGTTTGCGTCGAAGTCGCATTCGTTTTTGTTCTGCAACGGGACATTTGCGCGTCGCGCCGAAGGCGAACATGGGCGAATAAGTTTTGAAATGTGCGAAGCTCTGCCGCGCTTTCGCTTGCCTTCGGCAAACGACAAGAGTACGGGGGCTTTTTCTTGCTCGCTTCCCGCTGTAGTGCTTCGGGGGTGGGCAAGCAGATGTTGTTAGTGAAAAAGGGAGGGGTTGCCGCCGCAAGTTTCACCGTCGCCAAGGCGTTCGCTTCGCTCCGCATCAGCGGACGGCTTACTTGCTCGGCGGGGTTTCTCGCGGCGGCATATCGTTAAAAGGGGTAGGTGATAGTTGTGGCGCGGTCGGCTTCGCGGCTGTAGCAATACGCGCACCGAGGGTCTGTGCCGCCGGTGGTTGTTGTGTGCTTGCCGCATTTTCGACATCGCCATAATTCGTGAGCTTCGTTGTTGAACATTTGTGTTTCCTCCGTCTAGGTGTTTAGTCCCATGTTATAATGGTGCAAATGAATTGCCAAAGGAGAACAAAAAACTATGGGACAAATATTACACGGATGCGCCAAAACGACAGAGGCAACCCGCAGAGCAATACAA
>WQVC01000117.1 GCA_009781765.1 Defluviitaleaceae bacterium
AATCAAACTCCACAATTCATTCGATATATCATGCCGATGACAAGATTCGTTCATGGGAAAAACCTCTTCTCTGATTTTTCACATTATACCATTTAATTATTGTCGACACGCCCTAGGGAGTGTTCCCGCGTTGGGACTTGCGGCATTTTCGGCTACGTGGTATTTATAAAAGGTATCGCGAACGCACTTGAGAAGCCCGCTCAGGCTTCGCCGGAAAACGCGCAGAAGCCCGCGATTTCCCGACTCGCCTTCGCGGTTCTCAAAGGCGTTCGCTATAGGGAGTGTTTTTATGGAGCTGAATATCGTAAAAGAATCAGGCTTCTGCCACGGGGTTCGGGCAGCGGTACATAAGGCGAACCAACAGGGCGGAAGCCGTGTTTATTTGTATGGCGATTTGGTAAACAATCGGCACGTTATGGCGCGATACATTCGCGACGGTTTTATTGTCGCAAACAGTACCGACGAAATCGCGCCGAATTCTGTTGTGATTATTCGCGCGCACGGGGTCGGTCGCGCCGTTTACGACGCGCTTGCGGAAAAAAACGCCGAAATAATCGACTGCACATGCGTGAAAGTCAAGGCAATTCATAAAATCGTCGCGCGTACGCGCCATCCGAACGCGACAAACTCCCCGGAATCCGGCGGTGGCACACAAACCGTAGTCATCATCGGCAAAAAAAATCACCCCGAAGTTTTGGGAATCTCCGGATGGTGCGAAAATTTCGTTGTAATCGAGAACATTTCCGAGCTTGACGCTCCCCTTCCCGACGGCGAACTTTGCGTTGTAGCGCAAACAACCTGCAACAAAAATTTTTGGCAATCCGCCGTCGAAATCATTCGCACCAACCGCCCCGACGCCGAAATTTTCGACACACTTTGCGACGTAACGGCAAAACGCATGGAAAACGCCGCAAAACTTGCGGAGGAATCCGACTGCATGATTATCGTTGGCGACACAAAAAGCGCGAACTCCGTAGAACTTTTCAACGCCTGTGCGCGTCAAACGCACTATGAACGCCGAGGACACATGCCTCCGGCGACACATTCCCCCGAAGCCGGACAGGCTTCTGCGTCCGACAAAAAAATCTTCTTCGTGTCATCGCCGGAAGAAATCGCCGACCACGCTGCCGAAATCATCGCCTGCGAAAAAGTCGGCATAGCCGGAAGCGCGTCCGCCCCCGCCGAAACAATCGCGGCAATTCACGACTTTCTGCTGTTCGCAAAATTTCTCGCCGATGCGAAATCCGAAATCGAAGCGGCAAGCGATGAATATTTCACCGCCCTTCTTGCCGACGCCACCGCCGACCCTTTCGTGCAATCCGCCCTGCGCGACCTGCACAATCAAAACAAAAACGGCAAGCGCATTCGCGGCGCAATGATAATGCTCGGTTATTCTGTTACCAACGAAAACTGCGCGACTCCGCCCCGCACCCCGCAAGGGGATGCTATCCCCCGGCCCCCTACCGGAGAAACGCGCGACGCGCGTTTCTCAATAAAAGGGGTCGAGGGGAGCGTTGCTCCCCTCGTGGGGGTTCAGGGGCAAAGCCCCCGAAAGCCTGAGCTTATCGCGGCGACGGTCGCGTATGAAATTTTCCAAACCGCGATTCTCATTCACGACGACATTATCGACAAAAGCGAAACGCGGCGCGGAAAGCGCACAATTCACGCAAGTGAGTCCGACGCGCATTTCGGTACGAGTCGGGCAATTTGCATCGGCGACTACGGGCTGTTTCTGGCGAATAAAATTTTGGCGGAAGCAGGCTTCGCGCCGGAAATTTTGGCGAAACTGTTCCGCCTCTTTGCGGAAATTCAAATTAAAACGATTCAGGGCGAAATAATGGACGTGAGTTTGCCGGTTTTGCCGGTGGATATATTGAAACAGTACGACGAATACATGAGAATTGTCGGCGCGATTTACGACAGCAAAACGGCGTGGTACACCCTTGCGGGGCCGCTGATGTTGGGCGCGGTTTGCGGCGGCGCAAGCGACGAAGCAATTAACGTCTTGCGCGAAATCGCATTACCCCTCGGCATGGCGTTTCAAATCAAAGACGACCTGCTCGGCGTTTTTGCAAGCGAAGAAGTTTTGGGCAAGCCGCCCCTTGCCGATGTCGCCGAGAAAAAGCAAACGATTTTATACGGCTTCGCGCTTAAACACGCATCGCCCGAGCAACGCGACCGGCTTGAAAAAATCTACGGCAACCCGCTCGCCGACGAAGCCGGTCTGCTTACCGTTCGCGAAATTTTCACACAAACCGGCGCGAAAAAATTTGCCGAAGATGAAATATCGCGTCTGTCGCAAATCGCGCTCGATAATGCGGCCGGCTTGCGCGATTCCGACAAGCCGCTTGTTCGCGGGCTTGTTCATTATCTTACAACGCGGAGGTACTAATGTTAAATCACATCGGCGTAATAATGGACGGCAATCGCCGTTGGGCAAAAGCGCACAAGCTCGAAATTTACATGGGGCATAACCACGGCGCGGAAACATTCGGAAATGTTTGCGATTGGTGCTTGGAGGCGGGCGTAAAATATCTCACTGTTTATGCGTTTTCAACGGAAAATTGGAAACGCTCGCCCAAAGAAGTCGAGCATCTTTTTGTGCTGCTCGAAAAATATTTCCGCGACGAGAAGGCGCAGTGCCTCGAAAAAGGAATCCGCCTGCGGGTAATCGGCGAGCGCGACCGTTTCAAGCAGCGCACTCTTTCCGTGATAAACGAAATCGAGCGCGACACTGCGGCATCCGATAAACTACAGGCGCAAATCGCCCTTTCATACGGCGGGCGCGACGAAATCATTCGTGCCGTAAAAAAAATAACCGCCGAAACTCTCGGCGGCACAGTTAATCCCGGCGAAATCACCGAAGAATTTTTCGCGCAATATCTCGACACCGCCGGCATCCCCGACGTTGATTTGGTAATTCGCACAGGCGGCGCGGAAAACCGCCGCTTGTCGAACTTTCTTCCGTGGCAGACGGTTTATTCCGAGCTGTTTTTTTCCGACATGCTTTGGCCCGATTTTTCGCGCGACGAATTTTTCCGCGCCGTTGATTATTATTCGTCTGTTAAGAGGAAGTTGGGCCGATGATTATGATACTTGAATATACGGATGGTGAATTTATATGAACGAAACAGAGTTGATTAAGCAATGGGAAGCTGAAGAAAATTTTGCATTCCAAGGATGGGATTTCTCACACCTTAACGGACGATGGGATTCTCCTGAAACTCCATGGGACTACAGGGCAATTGTTAAGTCATATCTTAAAGACACAGACATCCTTTTGGATATGGGAACGGGTGGCGGAGAGGTTCTGTTATCCATTAACCACACGCACAAAAACACATATGCTACGGAAGCCTATGAACCTAATTACGAATTGTGCAAAAAAGTATTATCACCTCTCGGCATTACCGTTGCGCGGACATACACAGACGAAAACTTCAACTCAGACGATACAATTCCATTTGATGATAATTTTTTTGATGTTGTTATTAACCGACACGAGTCTTTTGATTTGCCTGAAGTTGATAGAGTATTGAAGCGTGGAGGATATTTTATTACACAGCAGGTGGGCGGCAGAAATTTCATTGAGTATGAACAAAAGCTGAATGATAATTTTACCATGCAAAATAAAAACCCTGCCCATACAATAGAAAATTACACAAACACATTAGCGGGATTAGGTTATAAAATATTAAAAACAGAAGAAGTTCAATATCCTGTAAAGTTTTATGATGTTGGCGCGCTGGTTTTCTATGCAAAGATTATTGCTTGGGGTTTTCCCGGATTTTCTGTCAAAACGCATCAGGGCAAGTTATTTGACTGCCAACGAGAGATAATAGAAAAAGGCTTCTTGCAGGGAACAGGGCATCGGTTTTATTTTGTGGCACAGAAAAAATAGGTGTAATTACGCTTCAAACAATCTTTCCGCAATCGCCCTAAATGCACACACCAACACGTCGTGCATATACTAAAGAAGGTGATTCCTTCTACATACTGATTTACAGGAGGAATTCCCATGAAGTTTCCCGAGTACCGATTCAGAGTGTTTTTTTCGCCGGAAGAGCAGGTTGTGGCCAAATTTTTGGATGCGGTTCGGGCGAACCCGAAAGATGCATGGGCGTTCGTGAGCGCGGTTTATTCGCCGCGGCTTGACTTGGATGCGCTGAAAGAGGTTCTCGGTTCGGGGGCGAAAATTATGGCGGGCAACGCAGTTCATCCGAGTTGCCCGAAAAATTGCATCACGCGCTCGTTGTACGTCGAAAATGCTGCGGAAAACACGCGGCGTTTGTTGCACCTCCGTATGGTAAAAAACGGCGGCGCGTGGAAAATTTTCGGCGTCGAGCAGGAAACATTATGATGACACACGACCGGCATGAGCCGGATTTGGAAATTGTGCAAACATGGGCGTCGGCGCGGGGAATTGAAATCACGCCGATGCAATTCGACGCGCTTGCGGCATACCGAAAGCGCGTTCTTGACGTGAATAAATACATGAATTTGACCGCAATTACCGACCCCGCCGATTTTGCTGTTAAGCATTTCATCGACTCGCTGACGCTTTTGCCCCAAATTCCGCACGGCGCGAATTTAATCGACATCGGCACGGGCGCAGGTTTTCCCGGCATGGTTTTGCACATAATGCGCAACGATTTGCGCGTGACGCTTCTCGATTCCACACGCAAGCGCGTGGATTTTTTGCGCGAAACGGCGGAAATTCTCGGGCGGCCGGCGGAATGCATTCATGCGCGGGCGGAAGAACATGCGCGGTCGCACAACGGTGCGTATGATATATGTACGGCGCGGGCGGTCGCCCGACTGGACAAGCTGGCGCGGTGGGCGTTGCCGCTTGTTGCGCCCGGCGGCGCGTTTTTGGCGATGAAAGGCCCGGACGTTGCCGAAGAAATCGAGGCGGCGTCCCCCGCTTTGGAAAAATACGGCGGGCGGGTCGAGGATGTTTTTGTTGCGGAACTCACGGAGAATTTGCGGCACTCGATTGTTGTTGTGCGAAAAAAATAGCGACGGAGAGTGTTTAAAAATAGCTTGAGCTGTGCCGGCATCGCAGGAAACCGGCGGATTCGGGCCGGTTTCCGAGATGCGGCATATGCGAGAGCGTAATTTTTAAACACTCTCCGAAGAGTGTTGAAACGCGACACACTGTTGTCGCGTTTGGTGTGATATGATGCATAGTGAATCAAATTAAGAAGCATCCCATCGGCTATGCATTGTAGCGGTTCGCTCGATGTCGTTTTCGGGAAAAACGCCCGAAAACAACCGGTCGCTCACCACAATGCATTTAACGCCGACGGGACGCAAATCAAATTGATTCACTATATTAAAAACACAGGAGGAAATTATGTTTTCAGCACAATTGGATTTTTCGGGCAACGCAGAAGAGGCACTTAAATTTTATGCAAAAGTATTCAAGCATCAGCTCAAAGATGCGGATGTGTATCGAAACGAAGACGGCACCATACTTCATTCCGATATAGACGTATTCGGCAGCAAGCTGATGATGGCGGACGGCGCGTCGTCGTCGTCATTTCAAGGGTTTTCGTTTGCCGTCAACCTCACCGACGAAGCCGAGATAAGAAGAATTTACCTGGAACTCAGCGACGGCGCAGAAATTTCGATACCGCTCGGCGAGGTCGAATTTTCAAAATGTTACGGTGCGCTTAAAGATAAATTCGGCGTAGCGTGGCAAGTTTGTTTGGATTATAGTGAGTCAAGCTGAAAACGGTCTTTCGCGCTTGCGCGAAAAGAACGGTTTCAATTTGACGAACCCACGACACGAGTGCTTTTGCGTAAGCAAAAGTGCGAGTGCGGGGGTAAAACAAGACCGTTCTTGTCTTGTTTCACTATAAGGCCGGAACAACAAAAAAAGCGGCTGCCGCGAAGCAGTCGCTTTTTTGTTATAGTGAACGCACCTAGAGCGGCGCGTTATCGCACCGTCACATGAGGGCGCATGTTATCGAGGCGCGTTTGCCCGATTCCCGATACGTGAATCAGCTCATCAACGGAGGAAAATCCGCCGCGAGCCTCGCGAAAGTCGATGATATTTTGCGACAACGACGGCCCGATGCCCGAAAGCGTTTGAAGCTCAACAGCCGTTGCCGTGTTGAGGTTAATCAGCCCGTCGGAGTCGATGCCGCCGGTTGCGCCGGGGCTTTCGGCGGGCGTCGGCGTTCCGATAAAGACAGTTTCGTCGCCGATTGCGGGAATATTTATGCGCATTGCATCGTGAAGCGTTGCGGCAAGATTAAGTGCGGGATGTTCGAGGTCGGCGTCTTCGCGTGCGCCGCCCGCAATATTAAGAGCGTCGCGCACCCGCGAATTTTCCGGCAAATCAAAAACGCCGGGACTGTTCACCGCGCCTGTAATATGTACGACAATATATGCGGGGGCGATTTCTTCAATGATATTTTCTCGGATATTTTCGCGAGTATTTTCCGGGTGTGCTGTGTCCGATGAATCCGCCGCATCCGGATTTGCCGAAAGAAAAAGCACCTCGCCGGCAGGAGTAACCTCCGCCGGACGTGCGCAAGCCGTGTAAACTGCTCCGGCGGCGATAAGACACAACCCTCCGAGCAGAAAAAATATGTGATTTTTTAAAAATTCGACCGACTTCTGCATAAAAAACACCTGCATTTCCGATTGCGAGCCTGCGGATTCGCGTTTTTTATTGCCATGTAACGTGTATATCGTACCCGTCAATTCCTGCTGCCGCAAATATGCTTACCAACAGGTTTCGTATTGCGGCTTCGGTATAGATATACGCTTGCGAGGTTAAATCTTGGCGCGCAAGCAAATCCATATCCCGACCTGCTTGCAGCATTATTTCGTTAAACGCTTCCGGGGTCAGATTTATACTGCCCCACCCGAAGAAACTCGTTGTAACCCCGTCAATTTCCGTGTTATCCCAGTCCGGGATAACGCCGTAAAACTCAGGCCGCTGTATCGAAACCCATATGCGATTTCTGTAGCTGTCGATAATCACATTGTCAGACGAAAACGTGCTCAGGTCGGTCGTGAAAATTCCTGTTCCGTGAAATGTAAAAACCTGCTCGCGCGTACCGAGCCATAAAAAGCCGCCGCGTTCCGCAATTTCAACGCGGTGTTGCATGTCTGCTTCCATTGTAATCATGCTTGCGGCCTCGTGAAATCCTGCGATGATGGTTTCGGTTACGAGTGCCTGGCGTTGCCCCAAAAGGTTGTGCGCGCGTATTGTCGCTCTGTTGCCGGCAATACCGTTTACAACCACCGCTGCAACCGCCGCGACAACAAAAAGCACAAGCAACAACGCCACCCTGAAAACCGGATTTGTTCGAAAAATTTCGCCGGTGAGCAAGGCATGTTCCTCGTTTTGTTCAGCCGGTTCATGCGGCGCATCAGTTACATGCGCTTCGTTTTGATTGTCATGTTTGTTTTGCTCATCCATATAATTACCTCGCCTGCGGAAAATAAAATGCTGTTCTCGTGTTTGAGAGTATTCCCACTTTTTCCCGCGCAAAAGCACTCGCGCCAAGTGACGACAAATTATACCACGAGCCGACAATGTTCGCAAAAATTATTTCCCCTCAACACAAAAACGTCCGTGTACAGCGAACGACCTTCTCAGGTACGTTCGCTATATATGTGCGCACGGACGTTTTGCGTTACGACGTTTTCAAAATGTTCCACAGCCCTCTTTCCGAGAAACCGTATTTTCTCGCAATTGCAGCGAGATTTGAACCTTTGAACTCGCTGCGAGCCTCCTCGATGATGCATTCATGGCAAATACTTCGAATAGTCGGCACATAAATTGTTGTGCCGCCCATTTGTTCGACTACGGTGAAAAGTGCGTCAAACCCGTGTTGCTCCAAAATTGCGTCATACGGGGCAGCAAGTTTTTGCGGATGATTTACGGCCGCTTGCTTTAATGCGCTTTTGTTCATTCGGTATCCCTCCCGCGCTCTCCTGTGATTTTCCTGCACATATGTTCGATTCTCGTGAGGGCATATTATACGATGCGAATAAACTTGTCAAGGAAGATTTTTCCGAAAATTTAAAACCTGTGCGCAACGGAAAACAGGCTGAATCCCCATTCCCCGCCTTGTTCTCACAAAATCAAATCCTATATAGCAGTTTTTAATTCGGTACGGAAAATTTGCTATGCATTGTAAGCAGTGCGCTCGATGTCGTTTTCGGGAAAATCGCCCGAAAACAACCGGTCGCGCACTACAATGCATGTACGCAAA
>WQVC01000118.1 GCA_009781765.1 Defluviitaleaceae bacterium
CCCCCCCCCCCCCCCCCCCCCAAAAAAATTAAAAAAAAAATGCCGCCCTGCGGTATTTTTTAAAGGGGGGCAGAGGGGCGCCCCCCCCCGGGGGGGGGGGGGGGGGGCGAAAGCCTAATCGAAAGCCTACTCGCAAGCCTAAATCACAGCACGCCCTCATTCATCATCACAATCATCGGCACGAAGACGGTGGACAGAGCGAGCAGCACGTTGGTTTATGATTCCCTTCATTATGTGAACGAGAAGTTCGGTTTCGCCTTCGTTGAAGTTGGTAAGCAATGCAGCAATTTTTTTGCGATTTTTGACAAGATTCCGGTCGTCTTCTTTAACGGACATCGACTTTTTATCGGGTTCGGCAAAAAGAATTTCCATCGGTATGCTGAAAAAGTGGGAGACTTTTTCGACTATAACCAAAGTTGCGCCGCGCTCACCTCTCTCGACCATCCCCAGATGAGCAGTAGTTAAGCCCAATTCTTCGGCAAGTTCTTCTCGTGTCATTTTGTGCTGTTCGCGTTCGTTTCGAATGTTTTTGCCGACTTTTCTGTCTAAGTAGGTCTTTTCTTTCCTTGTAGCCTCTCTGTCCACATTTTTTCATCCTCTCCTCTTTAATTGTGATGAACATTATACATTTGATGATTTTTGCGCGAAAGTGACAAAAAGCGTCGAACAATGTCACAATATGTTTCGTTTTTACCGGCATTAGCGGAAAACATCCGCTTGCGCAACTGTAATTTTTGGTGATATACTCGCATGATGGGAGTTTTATCCCGTAAATTTTTCAGGAGTGTGCTTTTAATGCCGCGCAGAAAACCCGTTCCCCGAAAAAAAACCGCCAAAAACCCGCCAATCAAAAGCGAAGTAACCTACCTTGCCACAGCTGCGGTCGGGATTTCGCTGCTGCTGATAATCGGCGTATATATTGTAAGCGACGAACCGACCGCGATTATTCGAGTGTTTTCGGGTATTTTGTTTGGCTTTTTCGGATACGGAGCATTTCTTTTGCCTCTCGGAGTGTTGACATTTGCCCTGTGCAGGTTGGTTAAGCGCGAATTTGAGCTGCCTGCCGGTAAAGTTGCCGCTGTTTTTTGGCTGTGTCTGTCGCTTTTACATATTTTTGTGTACACCCACGACACGGGAAACATTTTTGTTGAGGTTTTCCGCGCAGGGCTTGATTCCGGCGGCGGAATTTTCGGGCTTATCGTGGGCGGATTGCTTCGTTGGGCAACCGGAAGCGATATAATTCCGGTGTTTATAATTTTCGCCGCAATTATTATTCTCATCGTAGCAATATCGGGACGCTCGTTAGTATCATTTGTAGGAAGCGGACTTATAAAAGCCCGCGATTTTTATGAAGAAACGCGAGTCGAAGACGCCACATATTACGCCGACATGGACGTTGTTGACATGCCGGCACATTCAGCCCGAAAAAAGGGGAACTTTCTTGACATAAACAAGGACGACAACGCTCCGACGCCGCAAAAAATTTTGCTTGTAAGCGAGGAAATTAACGAATCATATAAGCAACAAAAATCCAAAAGCCCGCTTTTCAAAAAGCGCACGGATAAAAATGCACAGGTAGTCGATTACTCAAACGCGGCGGTTGTGGAATTTCCGGCTTCTCTTGCGGCGCAGGAGGCTTTCCTGCCGCCCGAACCCCGGGAAGCCTATCCGGAAGACGAGTATCGCGATAATGTCCTCCCCTTCGGCGACCCCGCAAGAGACGAATACGCCCCGCCTGCCGAGCATTCGCAAAATTCGCATTTGCCTCGTTACGATGCCGCCGGCGCAACGAGTTTTTCGGAAACGCTGCTCGACGAGTATCCGGAGGAAGAACCGGTTGTGTTGCCGCTTGATTTGCATGTTCATACCGACGAACCCGTTGTAAAGGGGCTTGTTGAAGGCGGGGAAGAAGGCGAATTTTTCACAAACGAAGCCGAGTTCGACGACGACGTTTACGACGGAACGATGCCGCCGCGCCATGCCGAACAGCCGCAAGCCGCTCCGTCTGCCCCGTCGTACGAAAATTTCACGCTGCCGGAATTGGGCTTTTTGGCGAAAAACGACAAGCCGGCGATTTCGGCGGAATCGCGTACGCAAGTTTTGGAAAATTCACGCATTTTGGAAGAAACCCTGCGCAGCTTCAAAATTGAAGCGCGTGTTGTTGAGGTGAGCGTCGGGCCGACGGTTACGCGCTACGATTTATCGCCGGGGTCGGGCGTAAAGGTTGCGTCGATTACGAATTTGAGCAACGACCTCGCGCTGTCGCTTGCGGCGCAAGGCTTGCGGATTGAAGCTCCGGTGCCGGGCAAGTCTGCAATCGGTATCGAAATTCCTAACAAAGAACCGCAGGGCGTGTTCCTGCGCGAAATTTTGGAAGACGAGCGGTTTGTAAATTTTCCGTCGAAGTTGGCGTTCGCCGTCGGCAAAGACATCGCCGGAAGCCCGATTATCACCGACGTTGCGCGTATGCCGCACTTGCTTATTGCCGGCGCGACGGGCAGCGGCAAAAGTGTTTGTATAAACACGCTTATCGTGAGCATTTTGTACAAATCGCGCCCGGACGAAGTCAAACTTCTGATGATTGACCCCAAGGTCGTTGAACTCAGCGTGTATAACGGTATTCCGCACTTACTGATTCCGGTTGTAACCGACCCGAAAAAAGCGTCGGGGGCGTTAAACTGGGCGGTTGCGGAAATGGAAAAACGCTACACGATGTTTGCCGAAACGGGTTGCCGCGAAATAAAAAGCTACAACGCATCGGCGGCGGTGTTGGGAGAAGAAAGTTTGCCGCTAATCGTTGTAATTATCGACGAACTCGCCGACCTGATGATGTCCGGCAACAAAAGCGAAGTCGAACAGGCGATTTGTCGCTTGGCGCAAAAGGCTCGCGCGGCCGGCATTCATCTTATTGTTGCAACGCAACGCCCGTCCGTGGATGTTATCACCGGGCTGATTAAAGCGAATATTCCGTCGCGCCTTGCCTTTGCGGTATCAAGCGGCATCGACTCGCGTACGGTCTTGGATATGTACGGCGCGGAAAAACTGCTCGGCAAAGGAGACATGCTGTTCCTGCCGATGGGGCAAAGCAAGCCGCTTCGTGTGCAGGGCGGATTTATTTCCGAAGGCGAAGTCGAAAAAATCGTAAATTTCCTCCGCGAGCAAGCTCCGGTTGAGCACAGCATCGAGGAAATTCAGCGCATTACAATGCCGGGCAAAACCGTAATCGAGGGCGATTTGGACGAATTTTTCTTCGACGCCGTTGATTTTCTTATTTCAAAAGGCAAGGGTTCGACAAGTGTATTGCAGCGGCAATTTCGTATCGGGTACAATCGCGCGTCGCGTCTTATGGAAGACTTGCACGCTCGCGGAATTGTCGGTCCGGAAGACGGCGTAAAACCCCGAAAAGTTACGATAACCCGAGAGGAGTTCAATGAACTGTATGGCGGCGACACATAGGAATCAATTTTCAATAAAACCCGCAGGGCTTCGCCCCGCACCCCACGAACTTTTTTGAAAAAAAGTTCGACAAAAAACTCAAAAATCGCGCAAGGCGCGATTTTAATTTAAGTTTTTGCCCCGCTTTTTTCAAAAAGCGGGTGGGGGTTCGGGGGCGAAGCCTCCGAAGATAATTTATACACGGAGGTCTGAAAAATGGCGAAAATCATTGACGGAAAAAAACACGCGGCAACAATTCGCGCGGAGGTTGCGGCGTTGCCCGCAGAAAAAAAAGGCAAGTTGGCGGTTGTGCTTGTTGGCGACAATCCCGCTTCGATTGTGTATATCAACATGAAAAAAAAGGCGTGTGAGGAATGCGGCATTGATTTTGAACTTTTTAAATTGCCCGAAAATTCCTCGCATGACAAAGTGCTTGACTTAATCGACAGCATTAACAACGACCCGAAAATTACCGGCGTTTTGGTGCAGCAGCCGTTTCCGCCGCAAATCGTTAAGGATGAAGTGTTGGCGCGGATGAACCCGAAAAAAGATGTGGACTGTTTGCATCCGTATAATGTGGGGCTTGCGGCGTCCGGGCAGGGGGTTCTTTTGCCGTGTACGCCGGCGGGATGCGTGACGCTTTTGAAGCGCGAAGGCATCGAAATTTCCGGAAAGCGAGCCGTTGTTGTCGGGCGCAGTGATATTGTGGGCAAACCGCTCGCGCTTATGCTTCTGGCGGAAAACGCAACCGTGACCCTGTGCCACAGCCGCACGAAAAATCTTGCCGAAGAATGCCGTCGCGCAGATATTCTTGTTGCGGCAATCGGGCGTCCGAAATTTATTACGGCAGATATGGTCGGCGACGGCGCGGTTGTTATCGACGTCGGCGTAAACCGACTTGACGGAAAAAAAGTTTGCGGCGATGTTGATTACGATGCGGTTTTTGAAAAATGTTCGTATATCACGCCCGTACCCGGCGGCGTCGGTCCCATGACAGTCGCAACGCTGATGGAAAATTGCATTAAAGCGCGGGAGCTGTTATATGCCTGACGTTTATCTTGTGTCCCTCGGGTGCGACAAAAACCGCGTTGACGGCGAGGTTATGGTCGGAACGCTTCGCGGCGCGGGGTTTTCCGTTGTGAATAATCCCGAGGAGGCGGAGGCAATAATCGTAAACACCTGCGGTTTTATTTCCGACGCCGTCGCCGAAAGCCTTGATACGGTTTTCGAACTTGCCGAATATAAGCAGGACAAATGTCGTGCGCTTATTGTTGTGGGTTGCATGGCGGAGCGTTACAAAGATGAAATCAAGGCGCAAATTCCCGAAGCCGACGCTTTTGTGGGGGTTGGGGAGTATGAAAAAATCGCCGAAATTCTTGCCGGGCTGATTGGTGCGCCGGCGGGCGCGATGTTACCGACGACCGCCGATTGGCGGTTGCGTTTGGGTGCGCGTTCCGATTCCGAAATTCCGCATGTGGCATATGTAAAAATTGCCGAAGGCTGCGATAATTCTTGCTCGTATTGCACGATTCCGAAAATTCGCGGCAAATACAAAAGCCGCCCCGAGGAAGAAATTTTGGAAGAATGCTGTGCGCTTGTAAACGCCGGCGCGGTTGAGCTTGTGCTTGTTGCGCAGGATACTGCCTCTTACGGCACGGATATTTACGGCGCGAAAAAGTTACCCGAGCTTTTGCGGGAAATCGCCCAAAAATCCGGCGCGAAATGGGTTCGCCTTATGTATGCGTATCCGGAGCAAATTACTGCCGCACTCATTGATGTAATTTCCGAAACGCCCGAAATTTGCAAATATATCGACATGCCGATTCAGCACAGCGAGGACGCTGTTTTGACCGGCATGGGGCGACGCGGCACAAAATATGAGCTTGAGCGGCTTATTTGCGTTTTGCGCGACCGCGTACCGGGCATTGCGATTCGTACAACTTTAATGGTGGGCTTCCCCGGCGAAACGGAGGAAAATTTCAACGCGATGCTTGATTTCGTGGAGGAAATGCGGTTCGACCGCATGGGTGCGTTTCCGTATTCTCGCGAAGAGGGCACTTCCGCCGCAGATTTTCCCGAGCAAATCTCCGACGAAATAAAATCCGAACGTCACTCTCGTTTAATGGAAATTCAGCAGGAAATTCACTTCGCGCGACAGGAAAAATTCGTCGGGCGCACGTTGGATGTAATTGTTGATTCTCAAAACGACGACGGAACCTTTATCGGGCGCACTCAGCACGATGCTTACGAAGTTGACGGAGTTGTATATATTACGTCGTCGCAAAAATTAGCGCGGGGGCAAATTGTTCCCGTTAAAATAATCGCCGCCGACGGCTACGACCTCACAGGAGAAACGGCATGAATCTTCCGAACAAAATAACCGTGCTTCGCGTGATTTTAATTCCCGCGTTTTTGTTTATTTACATGGCAAAACCGTTCCCGGATATTCCGAACGAATGGATTGCCTTAATTTTGTTCATGGTTGCCGCCTTAACCGACGCGCTTGACGGTTATCTTGCGCGAAAAATGGGGCTTGTTACAAATTTCGGCAAGCTGATGGACCCTCTTGCCGATAAACTGCTTGTTTGTGCGGCGTTTATCGCTTTTACGGCAAGCGGCACTCTGCCGGCGTGGGCAACGATTATTCTCATAAGCCGCGAATTTTACATTTCCGGCTTGCGAATGCTTGCTTTGGAGCAGAAAATCGTTGTTGCCGCGAGCGCAAGCGCGAAACTGAAAACGATTTTTCAAATCATGCTTGTTGTTTACATTTTACTGCCGTTTCCGTTTAATTTTTTTCACCGGTTTGACGTGATTACTGTCGCGTTAATCATCGTTACAGCGGCCGTAAGCATTTATTCCGCCGCCGAGTATACACGGAAAAACAAAAAGCTGTTCGAAAAGGTGTAATGCGAATCCCCGAAACCCGAGAGGATAATTTCATATGCACATATTTAAAAACCCCGTTTTGCCGGGCTTTTATCCCGACCCGTCTGTTTGCCGCGTCGGCAACGATTTTTATCTTGTTACATCAACGTTTGCGTATTTTCCCGGCGTACCGATTTTTCACAGCCGCGACCTTGTAAATTGGACGCAAATCGGCAATGTTTTAACTCGCCCGTCGCAGCTTCGTCTTGAAAATGCCGAGGTAAGTCAGGGGATTTTCGCGCCGACGATTCGTTACGACAACGGCGTTTTTTATATGATTACAACGAATGTTTCCGGCGGCGGAAACTTTTTTGTTACCGCAACCGACCCTGCCGGCCCGTGGTCGGAGCCGTTTTTCATCGAAGGAGCGCAGGGCATCGACCCGTCACTTTATTTCGAAGACGGTCGCTGTTTTTATCACGGTACGCGCGAACGCGAAAACGGCGCGTACTACGGCGACAACGAAATCTATCTGCAAGAACTTGACCTCGCGACAAAAAAACTTGTCGGCGAACGGCATATTATTTGGCATTGCGCGTTAAAGGACGCCGTTTGGCCGGAAGGCCCGCACATTTACAAAAAAGACGGTTGGTATTATTTGCTGATTTCCGAAGGCGGAACCGGGCATCATCACGCGATTACCGTAGCGCGAAGCCGCACTTTAACGGGCTACTACGAAGGCAACAAATGCAATCCCATTTTGACGCACCGGCATCTCGGGCACAATTATCCCATCGCGAATGTCGGTCACGGCGACCTCGTTGAAACCCCCGCCGGCGAATGGTGGATGGTTTTGCTTGCGTCGCGCCCTTACGGCGGATATTTTCGCAATCTCGGGCGCGAAACGTTTCTTGTGCCGGTGACGTGGGAGGATGAGTGGCCGGTTGTGAATTGCGGCGTCGGGCTTGTTCGCTTGGAGGAAGTCGCGCCGAAAATTCTCGGGGAAAAATCGCAAAAAATTGCCCTCCCGCTTCAAAATAATTTATCGGAAAAACCCACGCACATGATGTTTTTGCGAAATCCCGTTGAGGATGATTACAGCTTCACCCCGGACGGCCTGTTTGTGAGGCTGAATAAACATGCAATAACCGACCTCGGAAGCGTAAGTTTTTTTTGCGTGCGTCAACAACATATGAGCTTCGAAACGTCCGTGCGGTTGACGTTCGCCCCCGCGAATGAAAACGAATGTGCCGGCTTGGTGCTGTTTCAAAACCGCAAGTATCATTATCAGTTTGTTCTTACGCGCTCCGGCGAAGGCGCGAACGGGGCGGCAAATGTTCTGCGCGTAATAAAATGCGAGAATGAAGAGCTTCAAATTTTGGCGGAAACGCCCGTTGATTTTGATTGCGTGGTTCTGCAAATTTCCGCTCGCGGGCAGGAGCTTGAATTTTCGTACTCCGGCGCGGCGAACAGGAAAAATGTTGTGCCTGCAACGGAGACCGCGCCCGAAAATTCCGCCCGGACGACTAAAAAAATCGTACTTGCAAACGCTTGCGCGAAAATTTTAAACTCTGACACCGCCGGCGGATTTGTCGGAAATACAATCGGCATGTATGCGTCATCAAACGGCGCGGAAAGCGAAAATTGCGCGAGGTTCACGGAGTTTTTTTATAGTGAGTCAAGTTGAAACCGGTCTTTCGCGCTTGCGCGAAAAGAACGGTTTCAATTTGACGAACCCCCGACACGAGTGCTTTTGCGCAAGTATAGCGAACGCCTTTGAGAACCGTGAAGGC
>WQVC01000119.1 GCA_009781765.1 Defluviitaleaceae bacterium
AAAAACGCTCGCAAAAAGCGCGTTGAAGCATCGCGACTTTTTGCTCACCGGAGGAAATCTTTTTGCCTTACGGCAAAAAACGCTCGCAAAAAGCGCGTTGAAGCATCGCGACTTTTTGCTCACTGATTGGAAGGAGATTTATCATGTGTACAGGATTTTTATGCGGTTGCGCACGCAGAGAAGAACGCCGCGAAACAGATATCCGCGAAAACCGCGAAGAACAGGACGAACCCGTAATGCGTTACCACCCGATGTATTATCGTTTTCATCGTTATATTCCGCGTCGCAGAATGTGGATGCCCCGGCGCGGCATGAGATAGGGGGCGAAGCCCCTTTTCGCCGGGGGCGATTCTCGCGAAATATAGCGGTTTGCGCTTCGGTATGTAAAATTTGTTATGCATTTTGAGCGTTTTGGCAAACCGCAATAAAAAAAACCTATCGGTAACCAACCGGCTACCGATAGGTTTTTTCGTTCCTGCGAAACCGCTCCGGCTTCGAGAGAATGTGCGGCAACTCACACTTGTTCCCGGTTGAAAAGGGGCTTCGCCCCCTATCGCCCCGCGCCGGTAAGGACAAGTAAATTCGGCATATCGCCTAAAATAATTTGATTAACAAGTTCCGTCATTCGCAATTGCCCGGAGCGTAAACTGTCGTAAAAAGCGATTCGGAACATAATGCCGTCTACCGTAAACTCCGATTGGAAATACAGCGGTCCCCACCCGCTCGCATCCAACATGAGCGTCGTAACGGGAATGCCGTGTGCATACGCGACTTGAAGGGGAACGTCGTCGCTGAACCCGTATACGGTCGACTCGGAGCGAAGTTCTCCCTCGCCGATACGGATGCGGAGCGGTCGAAAATCGTCATCATCGTCGGATACGAGTATAAG
Organism: Defluviitaleaceae bacterium; assembly: GCA_009781765.1. GTDB lineage: Bacteria > Bacillota > Clostridia > Lachnospirales > WQUN01 > WQVC01. Next base: position 890 of record WQVC01000119.1, read on the forward strand.
GATATATTCAAGCGCGCCGTCGGTATGTGCCGCATGTGCTCGAACAACAGGCAAATTAAGCGAGGGGAGTATTTCGTGTGTAAGTTCTGTAAAGTCGGTCGGCGCGAACGAAATCGACATAGTGTAATCCACTTCCGGACTGTTGAATGCCAACGGATGAAATCCGTCCGGAAGTTCGCCCGAGAATTCGCTCACAAGTGCGCTCGGACGCTCATTTTCCCATACATCGAAACGGGAAATCGCAATTGTGCCGGCTTCTTCAATCCAATCTAAATCATACCCGACGCTCTCTAAAACGGCGCGAAGCGGTATCATTGTTCTGCCTTCGATAATTTGCGCAGGAACGTCAAATTCGTAATCCCACCCGTTTGTGCTGAATGTTTCACTGCCGACGGTGATAACAATCACATCTTCCGGACGGATTAAAGTGACCTGTAATGCTTCGGCGTTCCAGTGTACTTCGAATCCCAATGCCTCAAAAACGCCCCGGACGGGAACAAGAGTGCGTCCGCCAACCACAGCCGGCGGCTGTCCTTCAAATTCCACTTGCCGACTGTCAACGGTTACGGCAAGCCCGTAGGCATACACGGCGAAAAACAACATTGCCGGTCCGACAAGGGCGCAGGTAAATAAAAATTTCTTCATAACGTAACATCTCCTTTTTTTATGCGAATCCCGAATAACAGCTCGCCAACGGATTCGCATTTTTATGATTAAACCGCTCATATGCGGAAAAAATTACAGAGAACATACCTCACATTTGCCCCCGGAGAAGCCCCGAAAATTACATCGGAAACCGTGTACTCGGCGCGAGTGATTTCATAGTCGGAACAACGCGGTTGCGTCCGCTGTCGATTCCGAAACCGACACGTGAAGTTTCGGTGGTTAAAATATGTTCGCGATGGTCGGGGGATGACATCCACCCGTCAACAAGCCCCTGCGGCGTGAGATATACATATTCGATGCGCCCGTCGGGGAAGGTGTACCATTGTTGGGAGTTCGCATTTTCGAAATAAATTGAGCCGAACGCTCCGAAAAAATTGCTTCTCGCCATAAGGTCGCCGTAATAAGGGTCGTTGTGTCCCACAGAATGATAACGAACCTGAATATAACTGAAAAGTCGCGCTGCCATCGACAGCCGCGGGCATAAAATAAACGGCGGCAAATCGTGTTCCCGGCGAATTTCGTTAATGATTTTGTACATTTCGAGTTCCTGCGCGTTTATGCCGCCCAAAACATTGTACTCGCTTATCCACCAATGACGCTCGTCGTCGGTCATTTTGCGTTCGGGATGCGGTGTAACCGGGCGCGTTTGTACATAGTGCGGCGCACTTTCAATCATTTCGCTCAATTCTTCCGACGAAAAAACGACGGGTTCGGCAATTAACCCCGCCCAACCGTCGTCGGGTCGCTCGCGAAATTCAGAAGAAGGCGTACCGAAATACAACGGCATGTGCGTAACATGCCTGAAAAGAAGCGCGCAAAGAATCACAACCAAAAAAACGCCTGTAACAGTTAAAAAATTTTTCATATAATCACCTGTATAATATTTTACTTGCGCACTCCGAATTTGACAACCAAAAGGCATTTTTTATATACTTTACGGCGGAGGTGCGAGGTTTATGAAGGTCTTAATCGTTGTAGATATGCAAAAGGATTTTATCGACGGTGCGCTGGGAACAAAGGAAGCCGCTGCAATCGTTCCGAATGCAGTAAAACGGGTGGAAGAGTTCGACGGCGAAATGATTCTTGTTACGGCCGACACCCACGGCGAAGATTATCTTTCAACGCCCGAGGGCAAAAAATTGCCGGTTGTGCATTGCGTTAAAGGAACGGACGGTTGGCAGCCGGATACGCGCGTTGCGGACGCCATAGAAAAAAAATGCGGCAATAAATCCGGGTCGCGAACTTTTGAGAAGCCGGTATTCGGAAGCACCGAGCTTGTTGAGTATCTTAAAGCCCGCGAGTCGGAAATTTCCGAAATCGAGCTTTTTGGGCTTTGCACGGATATTTGCGTCGTTTCTAACGCGATTATGCTCAAAAACTTCCTGCCCGGCACGGAAATAACGGTAAACGAAAAATGTTGCGCGGGCGTTACGCCCCAAAGCCACACCGAAGCAATAAACACAATGAAAATGTGTCAAATAAATGTAATATAAAAGGAGAATTCTCATGCTCGGAGTAAACTTACTTTTCGCGGGTTTCGCGCTGACGCTTAACGGCATCGCCTACCGCAGCACCACCATGGATAACAGAGTTAAGGCCATCGCAAACATCTTGGTGGGTCTTGTAATCGGAACGAATGCAATTTTTCAAACCTCACAGTCGGCTGCATTTTGGCAATTCGGTTTTGCGGCGGCAATGTGGATGTTTTCGCTGAATTACTTTTTAATTGCGGCGCACATTTTGCTTAAAGCTGCCGATTGGAAAATTTTCGGCATATTCAGCGGATTTGCGGCAATTGTATCGCTGATTTTCTTGGGCGAAACAATTTTCATCGTAATTGTTGACGGCGCGCCCGACCTCATCCCGATGATTTATCTGTGGGTAATGTGGATGCTTCTTTGGTTGCAAAACTGCTTGGCGGTTTTCAGCAAAGCCATAGATAAACTTTCGCCCTTCACTCTTATATTAAACGGCGTTGCAAGCACATTTATTCCGGGCGCACTGATACTTTTGGGGGTAATTCTGTTATGATGAACGTAAAACCGAAAGAAAGTTGCATGTTCGACGAAATTTCTCTCGGAGAGGTTATGCTTCGCCTCGACCCCGGCGAAGGTCGCATTCGCACAACGCGACAATTTCGCGCGTGGGAAGGCGGCGGCGAGTACAATGTTGCGCGCGGCTTGCGCCGATGTTTCAAGCTGAACACCGCAATCGTAACCGCCTTTGCCGACAACGACATCGGCTACTTAATTGAAGACTTGATTCTGCAAGGCGGCGTGGATACGCGCTTCGTGAAGTGGACGCCCTTCGACGGCATCGGGCGAAACGCGCGAAACGGCCTGAACTTCACCGAACGCGGATTCGGCGTTCGCGGAGCTGTCGGCATTTCCGACCGCGCAAACACCGCCGCCGCAAATTTAAAGCCCGGCGACATCGACTGGGATTATATCTTCGGCAAATGCGGTGCGCGTTGGTTTCACACCGGCGGCATCTTTGCCGCGCTTTCGGAAACGGCGGCAGAGGTTGCTCTTGAAGCCGCAAAAGCCGCAAAAAAGCACGGCACAATCGTTTCATATGACCTGAACTATCGCCCGTCGCTGTGGAAGGACATCGGCGGCAAGGCGAAAGCGCAGGAGGTCAACAAGGAAATCGCAAAATATATCGACGTAATGATTGGCAACGAAGAAGACTTTACCGCCTGCCTCGGGCTTGAAATTTCGGGAAACAGCGAAAACCTCGCAACACTGAACCTCGACGGCTACAAGCAGATGATAAATGCCGCTTCCGCCGCATATCCGAATTTCAAAGTAATTGCCACGACCCTTCGCGAGGTGCAAACCGCCACGGTAAACGACTGGTCGGCAATTGCGTGGGCAGACGGGCAAATTTACCAAGGCACGGAGCTTCCCGGCTTGGAAATTCTCGACCGCGTGGGCGGCGGCGACAGCTTCGCGTCCGGCTTAATTTTCGGGCTGATGCAAGGACTCGACGTACAAACCGCTCTCAATTACGGCGTGTGCCACGGCGCACTTGCCATGACAACCCCCGGCGACACAACAATGGCTCTGCAAAAAGAAGTCGAGGCGTTGATGAAGGGCGCGGGCGCACGGGTTCAGCGATAAAATTTAATATATCAATGTCTCGGGGGCTTCGCCCCCGAACCCCCACGAACTTTTTTGGAAAAAAGTTCGACAAAAAACTCTCATTGAAAAACGCGCTTCGCGCGTTTTTCTTTTAAATTTTTTGGGGAGGGGGTTTTGGGGGAGACCCTTTTTTGTAAAAAAAGGGTCTCCCCCAAGGTCTTGAAAAAGGCGTGATTTTCCATGCACAAAATTTTCGTAATAGCAGGCGCGACAGCAAGCGGTAAAACCGCCGTCGCGCTTTCTTTGGCGGAAAAAATCGGCGGCGAAATTATTTCCGCCGACTCTATGCAGGTTTATCGCGGCATGGATATCGGTACGGCGAAGCCGACGCCCGACGAGCTTGCGAAGATTCCGCATCATTTGGTGAGTGTTATCAACCCCGACGAACAGTTTTCCGCCGCAGAATTTCAATCTCGCGCAGCGGCTGCAATTGCCGGAATTCGCGCTCGCGGACGTGTGCCGATTATCGCGGGCGGGACGGGATTTTACATCAACGCGCTGGTTTACGGCGCGGAATTTTCGGACGACCCGCGCGAAAGTCGGCTGCGAGAAGAATTTTCGCGGTTCGCGTCGGAAAACGGTGCGGAGGCTTTGCATGAAAAATTGCGCGCCGCCGACCCGAATTATGCCGCGACGATTCATCCCAACAATGTGAAGCGTGTTGCGCGCGCGCTTGCTTATTGCCTGGCAACGGGCAAATTATTTTCTGCGCACAACGCCGCGCAAAAACAAAAACCGCCGATTTTTGACGCGGTTTTTTTTAAGCTCGCGTTGCCGCGCGAAATTTTATATGAACGCATAAACATCCGCACGAAAGCTATGTTTGACGGCGGTTTGGCAGACGAAACGCGCAGCTTGCTTGCCGCAGGATACGACAAAACTCTTGCGTCGATGCAGGGAATCGGATATAAAGAAGCAGTACAATATCTTGCGGGCGAAATTTCCGTCGGCGACGCAATTGCAAGCGTCGCGCAGGCCACGCGCAACTACGCCAAGCGGCAGGAAACATGGCTTCGCAACCAATCGCCGCAAGCGCGTGAGGTTTTCGGAGGTTCACCGGAAGAAATCGCCGAGAAAATCCTGACCCCCTGATGACAATGTCAGTTTTTTTGAAGGGGGGGGGCGGGGGGAATCTTTTTAGAAAGATTCCCCCCGAGAACTCAAAAAGGAGGAACATCATGCCAAACTATCAAGACCATCTTTTAAGCGCGGTGCGCCGCGACTCCATGCCCGTTACGATTTACTTAACCAGCGGATTTCAAATTCGCGGGCAGATTCGCAATTTTGATGCATATGTAATTATCGTGGAGAGCGACGGCAAGCAACAAATGGTGTACAAACACGCAATTTCCACAATTGTGCCGCTGAAAACGATTGTGATTACGGGCGGTGACTCGTGAATTTTTATGACTTTTTGGTGAGCCGCATGGGAATTGACGCCCGTGTGGCTTTTTTTGTTGCGGAAACGGAGCGCGAACTGGCGTCGCGTTTTAGCGAAATTGACGAAATTGCGGCGGTGAATCAGCTCAAGGTGCTTCATGCGATGCAGGAATCGCGGCTCGGCGACGCGCATTTTAACGACTCAACGGGCTACGGCTACCACGACGAAGGTCGCGAAGTTTTGGAAAAAATTTTCGCCGAAATTTTTCAAGCCGAAGCCGCGCTTGTGCGCCCGCAACTTATTTCCGGTACGCACGCACTTGCCGCCGCACTTTTCGGCAACTTGCGCCCCGGCGACACGCTTTTTTCGCCGGTCGGCAAGCCGTATGACACGCTTGAATCGGTAATCGGCATCCGCGAAGCGTCGGGGTCGTTGGCGGAGTTCGGGATAAAATATCGGCAAACGGAGCTGCTCGACGACGGTTCGTTCGATTTTGAAAAAATTCGCGAAGCCCTTGCCGATTCGCCGAAAATGGCGACGATTCAACGTTCGAAGGGGTATTCGTGGCGAAAGTCGTTCACGCCGGGAGAAATTCGCGAATTGATTGCGTTTATCCGTGAAAATTCGCCGCGCACGATAATTCTCGTTGACAATTGCTACGGCGAATTTGTTGCCGCCGACGAACCGCTTAACGCCGATTTGCTTGCCGGGTCGCTTATAAAAAATCCGGGCGGCGGCATTGCGCCCGGCGGCGGTTACGTTGTGGGGCGGCACGAATTCGTTGAGGCGGCGGCGCGGCGGCTTACCGCTCCCGGCCTCGGAAGCGCGGTCGGGCCGACGCTCGGCATGACGCGCACCCTTTTGCAGGGGCTTTTTCTCGCGCCGCAAACGGTTTCCGCCGCCGTAAAAGGCGCGGTTTTGGCAGCGGCGGTTTTTTCAAAAATGGGATTCGATGTTAATCCCGGCGTTTTCGACGAACGCTCGGACATTGTTCAGGCGGTCAAGCTCGGCTCGCCGGAGAATGTTCGCGCGTTTTGCCGCGGGGTTCAGGCGGCCGCGCCGGTGGATTCATATGTAACGCCCGAAGCCGCGCCCATGCCCGGCTACGCTCATGGCGTGATTATGGCGGGCGGAACGTTCGTGCAGGGGTCGTCGATTGAACTTTCTGCCGACGCGCCCATGCGCGAACCGTACATCGTGTATTTTCAGGGCGGGCTGACCGCCGCTCATGCGCGGGCGGGGGTTGTTTTTGCGGCTAATGAGTTATGGCTGTGATTGACCTCGTCGAACCCAAGTTTTCACACAAAAAAACCACGGCAAACAGAAACCCGGATACGGCCCTCCGGAGCGATTCTGCCTGTCGTGGCTTATTTTTTTGTTTTTGAGCAATGAAAAAAGTTCGGACGTCCGAATCGGAACATTGCCCCAAGCACCGTCGCGCGGTTGTATACATGGTGTTGGGAAGCGGCATTGTTCCGTTATGTGTAAGCGTCGAGTCGTTGCCTCTTCGCTTGAATATAATATAACCGAACAATATTTTGATGTCAAGCGATTTTCGAATGTATTTTCGAAAGTCGCATCGGCATGATGCGGCGCAGCACCACGAAGCGTGGAAGAAACTAAAACAGACGGTTGATTTTTGTTTAAATCGGGCATATAATAAAAAAGGGTCAACGCGCGATACGTTGACCCGGGTGCAACCGCAAAGCGGCGGTTCACGTCAGTTTCTTAAAAATTTCTTAAGATGATAGCCGTTACCATTCCACGTGGGCGGCTATTTTCTGTTGCGTTTGCCGCGTCTTTTACGACGGCGGTTTCTGCTACATGCTATAGCGATACTGACCGAAGCCAAAATCAACGTGATGAGTTCGAAACATGTGAAGTAAATCACGCGCTCCACCTCCTTTCGGACGTGAAGCCAACCGCCCAACGGTTGCTCCT
>WQVC01000120.1 GCA_009781765.1 Defluviitaleaceae bacterium
CGCCTTCACGGTTCTCAAAGGCGTTCGCTATACTTGCGCAAAAGCACTCGTGTCGGGGGTTCGTCAAATTGAAACCGTTCTTTTCGCGCAAGCGCGAAAGACCGTTTTCAACTTGACTCACTATAACAAAAAGCGGTGAGGCTTATGATTAACACCATTGACTTGTTCGCGGGTTGCGGCGGACTTACCGAAGGGTTTAAACAAAACGGCAATTACAACACTATCGCCTGCGTCGAGTGGGACAGGTTGCCGTGTGACACGCTCCGCCACAGGCTGAAAACAAAATACAATTGCCCCGACCCGGAAAAGCGTGTTTTGCGCTTTGACATCCAACGTGTTTCCGAGCTTCTCGCCGGTTGGGACGATTCTGAATACGGCCGCTCGGAAGGATTGGACGCGCTTGTTAATGAAGCGGGCGGTACGGTTGATTTAATTATCGGCGGGCCGCCTTGTCAGGCGTATTCGCTTGCGGGGAGAATTCGCGATGAAAACGGTATGCGTAACGATTATCGCAACTACCTTTTCGAAAGCTACATCGAAGCGGTAAAGCACTACAAGCCCAAAGCATTCGTTTTCGAAAATGTACCCGGCATACTCAGTGCTGCCCCCGGTGACGGCGACAAAAAAATCATTGATGTTATGCGGCAAAAATTTTCGGAAGCGGGTTATGTTTTGCTTGAAAATTTGAAAGATGCCGCAATTGATTTTTCCGAATACGGCGTACCGCAAAAACGCAAGCGAATTATAATCTTGGGGCTGAATCGCGAAGCATATGCCGGTAACGCGGAGCAAATTTTGAACCGGTTTTACAGCGAAATTTTGGCTGAGCATAAAACAGCCCGGAAAGCAACCGTTCGGGATGCAATCGGCGATTTGCCGAAACTTTATCCGCTGAAATCACCCGTAACAATCGGCGGAAAAAAATATGCTCATACAAGCCATGACAATCCCGCCATTTTAAATCACAAGTCCAGATATAACAACAATCGCGAACTTGCCACGTTTCGCTTGCTCGCCGAGGATATCGAAAGCGGTCGCAATGAATACATATCAACCGCAAAGCTGAAAGAGCTGTACACATCTTTAACGGGGAAAAAGTCAAACGTCCACAAATATTACGTTTTGCGTTGGGATGAACCCGGCAACACTATTCCCGCGCATCTTTACAAAGACGGTTTGCGTCACATTCATCCCGACCCCGAACAAGCGAGAACGATAACCGTTCGCGAAGCGGCACGACTGCAAACATTTCCCGATGATTACGAGTTTATATCCGGCACGGCGATGGATTTCAAAATTATCGGAAATGCTGTTCCGCCGCTTTTTGCAAAAATTTTGGCAGATTCATTAGAAAAAATTTTTTAACGAGGCGATTTGCACATGAAAAAAATAAAAATTTACACCGACGGCGCATGTTCGGGAAATCCCGGCCCCGGCGGGTGGGGCGCGGTTTTAATTTACGGAGCGCATCGAAAAGAAATTTCCGGCGGCGAGGCGCAAACCACAAACAACCGCATGGAAATTTTGGGCGTGATTCGCGGGCTTGAGTTGCTGAAAGAGCCGTGCGAAGTCGCGCTTTATTCGGATTCGCGTTATGTAGTTGATGCAATCGAAAAGGGCTGGGCGGTGCGTTGGCAAAAAAATAACTGGATGCGCACAAAAAAAGACCCCGCACTGAACGCGGATTTGTGGGAAATTTTGCTCGCGCTTTTGGAAAATCACAGCGTTACGTTTCATTGGGTCAAGGGTCATGCCGGTCATCCCGAAAACGAACGCTGCGATGAGCTCGCTCGAGCCGCGATTCATACTGTTTAAGCGGAAGCAGTCCGCAGAAAGGATGTGCAAAATGAACACCGAGCTTTTTACCGGCAAAGCCGCGCATTATGCGGCGGCTCGTCCCGGTTATCCGGCCGAGGCGATTGATTACATTTGCAGTCTTGTACCCGCCGACGCGGTTTTTGCCGACATCGGAGCGGGAACGGGACTCTTCACCCGCGAACCGGCACGTCGCGGTTATAAGGTATTCGCCGTCGAGCCGAATCCGGATATGTCGGCGCAGTTGAAGAGAGTGCTGAAAAATGCCGTGAGCTACGACGAGTTCGCAGAAAACCGGCGGCTTCAGGCTGGTTTTCGAGAACGAGCGTATGCGAACGGACAATTTTTCAACACTCTCTTGAAAATCACAACCGCGCCGTACAACGTAACGGTTATTTCCGCGCCGGCAGAAGCAACAACGTTACCCGCCCACAGCGCGGATATAATTACATGCGCACAAGCCCTGCATTGGTTCGACCTGCCGGCATTTGAAAAAGAATGCCGCCGAATCGGCAAGCCCGGTGCGATTATCGCGGCAATTTACAACGCAACTCCCGGCGGAAGCAGTATCACGCACAGTCAATGCTCTACGGAAATCTTTTTTAAAAATCCGACGATAAAAGAGTTTCCCAATCCTGTTTTCTACACGCGGGAAAAATGGATTGCGTACATGTCCTCACATTCGCACGACCCCTTGCCGACATCCCCCGAATATGCAGAACATCTCGCCAAAGTCAACGCCGTATTTGATGCGGAAAATATCGACGGGCTTCTGCGCCGCGAAGTGGTAACGAAGGTGTATAGTGAACGCCGGGGACACGTGTGATTTGCCGCACATTCCCTCGAAGCCGGAACAGTTTCCTATGCATTAAAAAAATCGCGCGAAGCGCGATTTTTTATTGTTTTTGCCCCGTTTTTTGAAAAAAGCGGGTGGGGGTGCGGGGGCGACGCCCCCGCGAAACAGCTTTATTCTTCCGCGATTGCTTCGTCGGATTTTATGTCGATAAAAATGCGCTCCATGAATCTGTCGGCGGCAATAAGCACAAGCGCGCCGTATCGCACAGACGCCAAAAAATACTCGGCATTGCCGAGGCCTGTCATATCAAATCCGAACTCCGGTCGCGCCTCTGTAAGCGCGGTGTAAATAAGCGCGACTATGTAAAAAAAGTACATCGAGGTTTTAAAGCTCGGGCCGGTAAGATAGAATCGCAAGAGGACTCGAACCCACTTGCCCCCGAACTTTGTTTTTCGTGCAATCAGCTTCTCAAATTTTTCAACAATAAGGAACGCTAAAATCATCAAAAAATTTCCGATGGTTGCCCAAAAGGGGTCGCCGCCAACGGAAACGAAAATTTGCAACGACATTGTAAAAATGCCGTATGCATAAAGCATCGCCCAAAATACATACGCAATTTTTTTCTTGAGCATTACACAACCCAAACCAGAATCAAAAACAATAAACCGGCCAGGCTCATTATTTTTTGCCAAAGTCCGTATTTCGGCAACATTATGCCGGAAACCATCATCACGCCGATTACAAAAAATATAATCGCCGGCACATAAATCGGAACAACGTTGAAGGTCAAAAATGCCCACAGCCCCATTGTCACCATCATCATCGAGCCGGGTACCGGCAAGCCCACAAAATACTTGTCGGCTTCAACGATATTGTAATAAGCAAGCCGCCACAACGCGCAAGATGCGTAAAAAAGCATCGCCGCAAAAATAATCACGTTTTGATACATCGGCGCGTACGGGCTGACGACCATGTTAATCACCAAAAAGCCCGGCAAAATTCCGCAGGTGAAAAAATCCACAAGGGTATCTACATATTGCCCGAACTCCGTTTGTTGTTTCAGCTTTGTTGCAACAAACCCGTCAACAAAATCCAGCAATCCCGCAAGCGAAAGAAAAATCGCAGCCATCCGAAAATCGTGCCGCGCAATAAATAAACACGCAAACAACCCGGCTATCATTCCGAGGGTTGTGAGCGCGTTCGGTATGTTCAGATGCTTCAGCGCGGGAAACATCCGTACAAATTTTTTTCTCATTTTTTACTCCTCGGGGCGTGTTCCGGCTAACGCCAACGCCCGCTTTTTGGGCGAAGTTCCCGCCACTCTTCGTCAGTTTTTCCTCGCTTGCCGCCGGCAAGCAGCGTCACAACTTCCTCAATTGGCGAAAATTCGCCTCAAAATTCGGTCATTGTCGGTTAGCGGGAACACACCCTAACGCCCGCCCTATGGCGATTTTTGTTTCGTAACCCTCCGCCGAGCGAGAAACAAGTTCGGCGTTCGGGGCAAAAGCGTCTTTTTTGAGAAACATCAATACAAGCGAACCGCCGGGCTTAAAATAACTTGCCACGTCGCCGCGAGCAACCGGCTGCCCTTCTTCGAAACAATGAACAATGCTGCCCACAAATGTCGCGCCCACTTCAACAAGCACAACGTCGCCGAAATTTTCCGCCTTGAAGCGAATCAGTGCGCGCTTGTTGCGACAATATAATTTCACAACGCGATTCAGCGCGAGCGGACTCACCGAATATAAATGCCCCTTTATCATGTGCGCGGATTCCACCGCGCCCGCGTCAAAAAAGTGCATTCGGTGATAATTTGCCGGCGTAAGACGAATGCTCACCATCGTGCCGCCCTCGTATTCGCGGGCAAGAACGGGGTCGCCGAAAAGCTCCTCCAACGAAAACCGAATACCCTTTGCCATAACAACCTGCGACGGCGTGAGGTTCGGAAAAACGCTCACAAGCCCCTCACACGGCGAACCGAGCGAGGTTTTTTCTTCCGGAAAAGTTACGCCGGATTTTTCACGTGCGAAAAATTGCGCGAAATTTTTATAATTTCCGTCACAGCCCGTCATATCGACGCCGTATTTTTCGATAAATTTCGGAATTCCCCGCGCGGAAAGCGGTGTGCGGCAATACAGCCCGTACAAGCGGCTCACCGCCTTGCGCTTCGCAAGCCACAGCAAGCCCGCGCCGCCCACCGGATTTTCATAAATCAGCCGCATAAGACGCTCGGGACAAATGCGCTCCTGCTCCAATTCGTTTTCATTGTACACCCAAATTTGCTGCTTTTTAAAACGCGGCGCACGTTGCTTGCGCTTCGAAAATTTAGGCAGCTTCGGAAACCTGCTTTGTTTCATTTTTTATTCCCCCGGTCGGGCTATTATATGTAGCACGGATGGATTATATATTTTTTTCGGCACAAATGCAAAAAACCTATGGGTTGATATTCGGAGGCGTCGCCCCCGAACCCCGCCCGCTTTTTATTGCGGTTTGCCAAAACGTGCGGAAGATTTGCGTATATGCATTGTGGTGCGCGACCGGTTGTTTTCGGACGTTTTTCCCGAAAACGACATTGAGCGCACCGTTTACAATGCATAGCAAATTTTCCGTACCGAAGCGCAAACCGCTGTAAAAAAATCGGGGCAAAAACAGACTTCTTGCATAATTAAGATATTTTCGGAGAGGGGTTAGCAAAGCGGCGCGGATTGCCGAGCGACCGGTTGTTTTGCGAAGCAAAACGACATTGCGCGAGGCGTTTTGCCGCGCACCCCGAAACGAAAATTTTAATTTTGCAAGAAGTCTAATTTTATAAAAAAACCGCGCGTCGCGCGGTTTTTTAGTAAAATCGTCATATTGGCATACGCATCGCGGTGTAGCGAATTTCCGAAAAGCCGAGTTTTTCATACAAGGGTTTTCCGTCCGGGGCGGAATAAAGGTCGAGGCTTGAAACGCCGGCGGTCTGTGCTTCTTCGATTATTCTGCGAATTATATAGTGAACGCACCATTGAAAGCGAACAAGGGGCGTAAGTGTCGCGTGGTGAGCGACCGGTGTTTTTCGAAGAAAAACACATCGAGCGAACCGCTTACGCGGCATAGCCCCTGTTCGTTTCATAAAGTGCGTTCACTATACGCGAGCGGCGATTCCCCTGCGACGGTACTGCGGATACGTTAAAACATTAAGACGTATGCTGTGAAGGGTGGAAATAATGTATGACTGAATAATTTAACTCACGAAATAAAGATTGCATCTGTACACTGGCGTTATGATGACATATAATGATGTTGAGGTGATTTTTATGGTAGCAACTAAATCAAATGTGAACGTAAAAATTGACACTACGGTAAAAGAAACTGCGGCTATGCTTTTAGACCGCATGGGGATTGACCAAACCACAGCAATAGATATGTTTTACCGACAAATTATAGCAGAGCGGCGTTTGCCATTTCAGCCCGTGGTTGCTCCTACATTAGAAGAACAACTTGCGCTTGCAATCGCAAGGAAAAACATCCCAAGAGTAAAACTCGAAGCAGATGAAAATGGCTGCGCCATTGTTGATAAAGATAGACACCCCGAAATTTACGATTGGGCGGAAAATGGCTGATGAACCCTTATAGCCTACACATTGCTTATGTTTCTTGGGGCGGCGATGGAAAACGCCGTCCTGTTTTGGTGTTATCTTCTGACCAAAAAGAAGTAGCGGTTTTTGTATCAACATTTTAAAAACTGCAAGTTTTTGCGATACAGCAGTTTTGCACGTTTTCCGCACCAAAACAAAAACTTCGCCTCGTTCGCCCCCTTTTCGCAAATATAGCAAACGCCGAACCGTGAAGGCGAGGCGGAAAATCGCGAGCTTCTCAAGTACGTTCGCTATACAAAAAAGACGACCGGCTCTCTCGAAAACTCCGAGTGAACCGGCCGCTTTCTTTAGCGGTATCTCACTGCTGTTCCGCCTTTTAACCGAGCAGGCTTGTTGTGGAAACGGCGTTAGCCGTAAGGCTTTGCAAACGGTACAATGCGCCGCGTTCGGCGTACATGATGTCATGCGCGAGAAGCGCATCTACAGCGGCTTGCAGGCTCGCGGGTGAAATGGCGGGGTTTACGTTGTTAATACGAAAACTCCTGCGCCCGCCGTTCGAGGTTGTAAATGTAAGTTGATAATGGGTCACGGGATTTCTCCTTTCATCAAAGTTGCTTTTTCAAAGGCGGCTCTACGCCGCGCCGTTGATAACAATGTCCGATACAACGTGAATACGCGCCGTAACGGCATCGCGGTTATACATTGTCTGTATCGCCGCAACAAAAGCGGCCGCATCGGCGGCGGACATGTTGGGGTTTACTCCGCTTATCGTACATACAGAGCGATTTTGCCCGCTGCGAATGCGAAGCGAAGCAGAGGCTGTGACTATGTTTGCCATTGTGCCACCTCCTTTCTTGTGGAATTTATTCAATTTTTGTTTGGTTCGTTCGATTCATTATTGCTTGGTTCGTTTTTGTAAAACATCCGAAGTCCCGGGAGCTTCGGCGGTTGCAGAGTTTTCGCTCTGCGTTGCCGCGTTGTACGAAAGGTGTGCACACGGGAGGTGTGCATTCGGTCGGCCGTGTCCGAATGCTCCTTCCCCCTTTCATGCAATGCGGCGGGTGGTGCGGGGTGTTGCTGTGGTACAGGTATTGCATGGTGTTGCGGTGTTACAAGTGCAACCGTTATACAGCGGCTTCGGCTCGGCTCGGTGCGGTCAGTTTCAGGGCGAACCCCTTCCTGCGTAATAAGTCGCGTCTGAAATCATTTCGCGCGTCGTCAAAAACCGGCCTGAAGCCGCCGGTTTTCGCCTC
>WQVC01000121.1 GCA_009781765.1 Defluviitaleaceae bacterium
AAAAAGTTTCCCTCCCCCCGACAGCCTCATCATCCTCAGAAAGAAAATCAAAAATACGCTCCGACGCAGCAGCGGTTTGCTGAAAAACGGATGCGGTGCCGGCAAGTTGTGCGACGGGATGCCCGAGTTGGCGCGTGTATTGAATGAACGCCTGAATGCCGCCGACGGTCATTGAGCCGTTAAGGGTCAGCGCGCCGCCGATTACGACAATTGCAACGTACCCGGCATTACTGATGAACGCGACAATCGGCATCATCATTCCGGAAAAAAAATTTGCTCGCCAACCGGCATGATAAAGGGCGTTGTTGTGTTCGTCGAAAGAACGGGCGGATTCTTCGCGGCCGTTAAAAGCCTTAACGATTGCGTGAGCGGTGAACATTTCTTCGATGTGGCCGTTAAGTTTGCCGAGGTCGGCTTGTTGTGCCTTAAAATATTTTTGAGATTTTTTTACGACGATGCCCGTGCAAACTGCCGAAATCGGCAAAGTGAGTAATGCAACGAGGGTCAGAACGGGGCTGATTGTAAGCATCATTATGATTGTGCCGATTATATGAACCGCACTCATTAACGCTTGCGAAAGCCCTTGGCTCAGAGTATTTGACAGGGTATCAACGTCGTTTGTGATGCGCGAGAGAATGTCGCCGTGCGGATTTTTGTCAAAATATTTGAGCGGCAGGCGATGGATTTTTTCGCTTAATTCGCGGCGCAAGCGGTAAGTTACGCGCATACTCACGCCCGCCATTATATATCCCTGAACGTAGTTGAAAATAATATTCAGCGAATGAAGCACGAGCATAATGATTAAAATTTCGCCGATACGTGTGAAATTTATGCCGCCGACGTTTTGCTCTGTGCGAATAAGCCCGGAAAAAATTTCGTCGGTTGCGTCGCCCAAGATTCGCGGCGCGAGAACCGCCATAATCGTTGCCGCAATCATTGGGATTCCGGTGGCAAGCATGACGAATTTTTCCGCGCCGAGATAACTCAAAAGTCGAGAAACTGCAAGCCGGAAATTTTTCGGCTTGTCGATTTTTCGATGCTCCGGACGCCTCATGCCTCCACCCCCTGCGATGACGCGATTTCGCGATATTCCGGGCAGGACTGCAAAAGCTCGGCGTGTGTGCCGCGCCCCGCGATTTTTCCTTCGTCCAACACGAGAATTTGCTCGGCGTCAACAATTGTGCCGACTCGTTGCGCGATTACGATGATTACTGTGTTTGCGGCATGTTCGCGCAGGGCTTTGCGAAGCCGCGCATCGGTTCGGAAATCCAACGCGGAAAATGCGTCGTCGAGAATTAAAATTTCCGGCTCTCTTGCAAGGGCGCGCGCAATCGAAAGCCGTTGACGCTGCCCGCCGGAAACATTGCTTCCCCCCTGCGAAATTTCCGCCGCAAATCCGCCGTCTTTCTCGTTGATAAATTCTGCGGCTTGCGCAACTTCGGCAATTTTTTCGAGAAAGCCGCAGTGTTCGCGTGAGCCGATTTCGCGGCGTTCCGTTGAATCGGCTTTGATTTCGAGCTCGTCTGTGATTTCAGGTTCGGGTTTCGAATCGGCTTCGAGGGAATGTGCGGCATGTAACATATGTCCCCGGCGTTCACTGCGCGCTTGGCGCGCACCGTATCGGATGTTTGATTCAATTGTTCCGGAAAGAAGCTGCCCTTTTTGCGGCACGTAGCCGATTTTTTCGCGAAGCTCAGCTTGCCGAACCCGCCGAATATCTCGTCCGTTTACGAGAATCCGCCCATCGCTTACATCATAAAACCGCAAAATAAGCTGTGCGATTGTGCTTTTGCCCGCGCCGGTCGCGCCGATAATTGCCAAAACTTCGCCGGCTCGCGCCTCAAACGAAATATTTTCAAGCGCGGGAGTTTCCGCCGCCGGATAACTGAACGAAACATTTTCGAAAATTACTTTTTTGGGGCAGTCCGCAAAATTTTCGGGGGATTCGTCGTCAACAATCGTGAGTTTTGTGTTTAAAACTTCGGAAATTCGTCGCGCCGAAATTTGTGCGCGGGGTATCATCACAAGAACCATCGAGAACATCATAAATGCAAAAAGTACCTGCATGGAATACTGAAAGAATGCCATCATGTCGCCGATTTGCAGGTCGGATTCGGTTATTCCGACTTCTCGTGCGCCGAAAAAAATAATTGCGACTTGCGTGAAGCCCATGATAAACGTAATCGCCGGCCCGACGAACGCCATGGTTTTTGCAATAAAAAGCCCGAGGTCGCGCAGTTCGGTGTTGGAATTATCAAATCGGGATTCTTCGTGAGCTTGCGTACTGAATGCGCGAATAACCGGCAAGCCGTGCAAAATTTCGCGAGCGACGCGATTAAGCCCGTCGGTTTTTTCCTGCACAAGAGCAAATTTCGGCATAACAATTGACACAAGAAGAATCACAATTCCGAAGAGTATAACCACTGCAAGTCCTAAAATCCAGCTCATGCCTGGGGCGCGGGTAAGGGCCATAAAAATGCCGCCAATCGCCAAAACAGGCGCGTAAAGAAGCATTCGCGCCGAAATATTTGCCACGTTTTGAACTTGCATGACATCGTTTGTGCAGCGCGTAATCAGCGACGCAGATGAAAATTTGTCAAATTCCGCCCGAGAAAAGCTCTCGACCTTCATAAATAAGTCGCGCCGCAGGTCGCGCGCCGCGCCCGCCGCAATTTTCGGCCAAAGATACGCCACAATAATCGAAAGCGTACCCGCCAACAACGCAAAAAAAAGCATCATCGCGCCGGTACGCAGAATAAAATCTGTGCGAGGTTCGCCCGTTCGATATGCGTAAACAATGCCGTCGTCAACAATGCCCGACATAAGCGTCGGCAAATACAGCTCCGCAAGAGATTGCACAAACAGCAACACAATTACTAAAACTATGCCGCGCCAAAAAGGTTTTAAATATTTCGCCGGATTCATTCGTACTCTCCTTTAAGTTCGTAATTATATCATTTTTTTTTGGCTTTCGGGGGCGTCGCCCCCGAACCCCCACGAACTTTTTTTTCAAAAAATTCGACAAAGCGACTTTGATTTAAATTTGATTTCTGCGCGGTCGATTGCGGCGAAGGCTTTTTTGTGCTATAAAAAGGCTATTAAAAAAATAGGGAGCGGGAAATATATGAAGCGTTTTTTCGGACTTATAATTATGATGTTTATACTTGTCGGATGCAGTGCGGTGCGCGATGCGATTTCCGGCGAAGAAGCCTATGATGCATACGAAGCGGATGAAACGGTTGAGGCGCCGTTGCGTCCGGTTCAGCCGCCGGCTCAAACGCCGGCTCTCAATGCGCTTACCCCGAGAGCGACCGTTGACATCGAACTTCTCGGGCGTTGGAATTTTGCGTCCGGTACGTTTGTTTTCTACTTTGCATCGCACGGCGACATTGAATTTTTCGGCGACGGTAATGTTAAGGAATATGCCTTTGGTGAACCCGGCGTGTTTCAAATTATCGACAACGGGCGCATGAGCGTAACGGGCGAGTGGAATCCCGATGCGGAGTTTTTGTTCGACTACATGATTTCCGACGACATGCTGTCCATAACCGACCGAAACGGCGCAACAGGCGTATGGCGACGCGCCGGCACGAACTTTTCTGCGGCGGAAACGGCCGATTTGCTCGGGCAATGGGAATTTGTTTCCGGCGCGGAAATTTGGTATTTCGCGTCACACGATGACATTCGATTTTCTGCGAACGGGCGCGTGATGGAGTACGCTTGGGGCGAACCCGGTACGTTTTCGGTTGTCGAGCCGGGGCGTTTGCGTGTTGTCGGCGAGTGGAATCCGGACGTTGTGTTCTACTTCGACGTTGAGGCGGCGGAAAATTTTCTGGCAATCACCGACCACGACGGTAATCGTGCCGTTTGGCGGCGTGCCGCTCCCGAGGACGCGGCATGACAATTGACACAAACGACAAAGCCGTGATGTGCTTGCGTCGCATTATCGGCAACATCGAAAAAATTATCGTCGGCAAGCGATACGCGATTTCGCTTGTTGCCGTCACGCTCGCTTGTCGCGGGCATGTACTTATCGAAGATGTTCCGGGCGTCGGAAAAACGAGCATCGTTGCCGCGCTTGCAAAATCCGTGAGCGGCAGTTTTAAGCGCGTGCAATTCACGCCGGATATTATGCCGAGCGATATTACGGGATATTCTGCGTTTTCGCCCAAAACCGGCGAGTTTGAATACCGCGCCGGCGCGATTATGTCGAACTTTGTGCTTGCCGATGAAATAAATCGAACGTCGCCGAAAACGCAGTCGAGCCTGCTCGAAGTAATGGAAGAAAATCAGGTAACCGTTGACGGGCAAACGCATTCTGTTCCCGCGCCGTTTATGGTTTTGGCGACGCAAAATCCGGTTGAATATTTGGGAACATACGCGCTCCCGGAGGCGCAACTCGACCGTTTTTTTGTAAAAATTTCGCTCGGATATCCCGACGCCAAGGAAGAAGGCAGAATGCTCGACCGCTTCAAGGGAAAAAATCCGATGGACGAGCTTACCGCCGTTGCCGACGGCGAGGATATTTTGGCGATTCAAAAGTTGGCGGAAAATATTTATGCCGACCCCGAAATTAACAAATTTATTGTAAATGTGACCGGCGGCACGCGGGAAAATCCCGATGTGCAGCTCGGCGCAAGCCCCCGCGCGAGCTTGTGTCTTTTTAAAGCGGCGCAGGCGTGGGCGTTGTATTGCGGGCGCGACTACGTTGTTCCCGACGATGTAATCGAAATGACGCCGCACGTTTTGGGGCATCGCATTCTTATGAAGCAAGAGGCGCAAATTAAAAAAATCAGCGTAAATGACGTTTTAGGCGAGGCTCTTAAACGCGCAATTGCAGACATTTCGTGATGCGCTCGGGCTTGCGAATTTGGTCGCACCGTGTGCTTTGGATTTTTATTGCTCTTTCCGCTGCCACGGGCGCGTATTTCACCGGCGAAAGAATTTTATTTTTTTCTGCCGCCGCTTTGATAATTTTGCCGGCGGCAAGCTGTGCGGCTACTTTTTTGTTGTTGCGCGGCGTTAAAATCAGCCGCAAACAACCGTCTGCCGTTGTAAAAAACGAAGACGCCGCTGTTGCTGCCGTTTTACATAATCACACGCCCATGCCGTTTTCCGAGGTTCGAATTCTGCTGAACGCCGACGAAAACGCTGTTGTTGTGCAAAAAAATCGCATCGTTTCTCTCGGCGCGTTTAAAAAATGCGCTGTTAAAATTCCGTTTTCGGTTGAATATCGCGGATTTTACGCTCTCGGGCTTCATTCAATTTGCGTCACCGATCCGACCGGGTTGTTTCATTTGTCGCGAAAAATCGGCGGTGCGCAGGAAATTGTATCGCTGCCAACGGTTGCCGAACTTACGAATGTTTCCGTCGCATCAAATCTGATGACGCAAACCTCGTCGCGCTTTGATATTCGCGACGAAGATTATTCAACAGTGTCCGACATTCGGCAATATTTACCGTCGGATTCCATCAAGCGGGTACACTGGAAGCTCACGGCAAAGCGCAACGAATGGCTTGTAAAAATTTTTCAATCCAACGCTCTGAACATTGTGAGCGTAATTTTGGATACGACCCGACTGAAATTGTCGCCGCCGGAAACATACGCCATCGAAGATGCGCTTGTGGAAAACGCTTTGGGCATCGCAAAATTTTGCCTGAACCGCGGTATGCCCGTGGATTTTCATGCCGCGTCGAAAACATCCGCGAAGTCGCCCGCCGAATTTGCGGCAATTTATCACGCCGCCGCCGCTCTGCGATTTACCGGCGACACAGACGCCCACACAATCCTTTCCGCCGAACTGAACGCCGCCGCCGGGTATTTGAACGCCGTAATTGTGACGTCGCGCCTTACCGCGCCCCTTTGCGAGCGCGTTTTGAACGCCGGCAGCAACGGGCATTTCGTATTTGTTATGTACTTTCCGCCGGAAACTCCCTGTGATGATTCCGAGGAAATTTTTAAAATTTTAAGCGAAGCCGGACGCGCAGCGAAGGGGTAGGACGACTGTTTTTGAAATGAAAATTGCCTGCATTAAAAAAGAGCAAGCCGACGGGGATGGTCCCGGCGGCTTGCTCTTTTTTAATGTGAATCAAATTGATTCGCTACGTAGCGAACGCACTTTATGAAGCGAACATGGGGCTATGCCGCGTAAGCGGCGCGCTCGTTGTCGTTTTCGGGAAAAACACCCGAAAACAACCGGTCGCGCACCACGCGGCACTGACGCCCCCTTGTTCGCTTTTAAAGATGCGTTCACTACAGCTTGAAGTATGCTACAAGCTGTTGCAACAGTTCAGCTTGCGCGTTTAATTCTTGTGATGCCGCCGCCGTTTCTTCGGAAACGGCAGAATTGCGGTGTATCACTTGTGAAATTTGTGAAATTCCGTTGCTTACCTGCTCAATCGCGTCTGCTTGTTCCTTCGACGCGGCGGCTATGCTGTTGATTATTTCCGATACAGCACTGACGTTTCCACAACAGTATCAAGCGCGGCGGATGTTTTTTCCGCAATGCCCGACCCGCTTTCAACCCGACGTATTGAAGTTCCTATGAGTTCGGTGGTTTCGCTTGCTGAAGTTTGACTGCGTCCCGCCAAATTTCTTACTTCTTCCGCAACCACGCTGAAGCCCTTTCCGTGTTCGCCCGCCCTTGCGGCTTCCACCGCCGCATTAAGGGCAAGCAAGTTGGTTTGAAACGCTATTCCCTCTATGACCTTAATAATTTTAGAAATGCCGTTGGACGATTCTCTAATCTGCGTCATAGCCGACAACATTTCTTTCATTGATTCGTTACCCTCTTTTGCGTTGGCGGTTGATGTGCCGGACAGTTCATTGGCTGTTGTCGCATTCTCCGCAGTTTGATGCGTCTGTTGGTTAATCATATCAATCGTTGCGTTAAGTTCTTCAACAGAACTTGTTTGTTCCAACGCGCCGTCTGCCAAATCCTGAGAACTGATTGAAATTTGTTGCGCTCCCGACAAAACCTGTTCGGATGCCGCAGAAATTTCGGACATAGTTTTGTGCAGTTTTTCCGAAATACTGTTAAGCGATGATTTAATTGAAGCAAAATCCCCGAGATATTCACGTTCAATAACTGTAGTCAGGTTTCCTCCGGCGATAGCCACCAAATCATCTGATATTTCTTTTACGTAGGACGAAATTATAACAGCGGTGACATCCACCGCTTCTGCCAAGTGCCTGAACACCCCATGATAATGACTTGCGTCAGGGTTATAACCGGCGGCAACAACTTTTTTCTCTATGTCGTCAAGGTTAAAATTGCCTTTTTGCATTTCTGTTAAGCAAATATCGGCAATCGCAATAGGTTCAGCTACGGCTTTGCTTATCTCGTTCAAGCCATTCATGATTCCTTGCCAATCCCCTGCGTACTTACTCGTGTCAATT
>WQVC01000122.1 GCA_009781765.1 Defluviitaleaceae bacterium
GAAATAAAAATCGGCGACAAAATTGCCGTTCGTTTCGGCGACAAAACCACTGCCGTTGAGGTGCTTGCCGTCAAAGAAACCGTGCGAAAGGAAGAAGCCGCGACGCTGTACAAGTTGGTGTAGGATTTTTTAAATGCACTTTTTCACTGCATCAACTATAAGCGATGGTGTTTTTAACATCTTGTTTTTGATGTAAAGCTCATTCGCGATATAAACTAAATTATTAGATGTTTTTGGGATATTGCCCAATGAGTGGTTGCCGAGAGACAACAAAAATTTCATTCGATTTATGCGAAACAATTTTTTTGCAAACTCACTACATTCCAGTGCGGCTTGAATATTCTCAGAAATAACAGGATTTACGATTCGGATTCTAAGAAGATTCCGAAGCATGGCTTCCCAATTTTTTTCCTTGTATTTGTGATGCGCAAGGGTTTGAAACAATTGATTTATAGCCCAATCGCAAGTTTCTAACGTACCCAGTATGCCGTTTAAGCTGCGAGCCAAGTCGTCGTGTCCGTCCCAATCGGAAGCCGCTTTATAGCGTAAATCATGCTCAACCTCGTGCCAACCTTCAGAAAAGATAGTTCGCACTTGGATTTCGAAGGTTTTGTCTATGGGAAGTTTCCACAATTCTTTGTCCAGCCCTTCCGTCACAATCGTCGGAAGGGCGCATACATAGTTAATTCTCGTAGGCTGAAATGTGATTGAATCCGAAGAGTCAATTACAGGCGGTCCGACGATTTTAAATGTATTGCAGATTAGTTGTTGGCAAATCTCTACATCATCACGAAAATAGAGGGCAATACGTATGCCGTATAAATCCTGCATTTTTTTATTGTCGCAATAATTCTTCTTTTCTATTTTTCCGATTGAAGATGGTGATGATTTCACTCTCGAAAACACTCTGAAAAAAA
Source organism: Defluviitaleaceae bacterium (assembly GCA_009781765.1). Classification (GTDB taxonomy): domain Bacteria; phylum Bacillota; class Clostridia; order Lachnospirales; family WQUN01; genus WQVC01. The sequence continues at coordinate 918 of WQVC01000122.1, forward strand.
GTCCGGCTCTGTTAAGGCATTTTTCCACCTGCTCATCAACCTCCCGGAACAACGACGGGCGTAATGCGTCCAACAGTTCATTAGATTTACCCATGGCTCAACCTCCCGAGTATTTCGCGTATTTCAACCATCTTTCCGGTATTAAGTTCAAGCGTGTAGATACCTTCAAAGAGAATTTCATCGCGTTTGAGCTTCTCAATTGCCTTTGCAACGCCGCGTTGGTTGCTGTGCGCAACACCTCTGAGCAAAGTTCGGGGTGCCTTGCGAGTTGTCGCATTTTGACGACCGGGCGGCCAATATTGCTCTAATACAATTTTGCGGTAATCCACAGCGAAATCGTTGTCAATGGCAGTTCCTTCCGACGCCGCCGCAAAATCTTCGTGTCCGTTGCAACCCGTAAAAATTAAACCGCAGTCATATTCGGTTTTAGCTGTAACGTTGATATCACAGAACCGGCAGTTGTAAAAATGACATGAGCTGAAACTGTTCGGATTTATCTCGATACCGACGAATATGCAGTTTAAAAAGACGCATTCAGTAAATACATACGTGCCGTCCGTCACAAAATTACGTAAAAAATTTACGCCATCCCAAAATTCTTCTTTGTAGTTTCTCGTGAGGCGTCGCATCAGACAAATGTCGACAAGTAATTGTTGTTCTGCCGGAAGTTGGTCAATCAATTCCGCTAACCCGGCGGCAAGACTGTTTCGATGCACATCGCTTCTGTTAGACGACGCGGACAAAGCATAGTCCAAAAACTTTCCTGACACTTCGTCTGCACTTAGATTACGATTGATTACGGCATCTGAAATCATCACCCCAAACATAAAATCATTAACAAATCCAACCTTATTATCGTGGAATACGGCGCGGTCAAGCAATGCATGGTGAGAAAGCGCGGCGATGAGTTCATCCTCTGTTCTTTGTTGCTCAATATCTTCAGCGGTCGTTCTTTGGTAGCGTTCCAAGTAATCATTCATCTTGTCCTGCGTGATAATATCGCGAAGCATCTCTTGAATGAAGTCACTGTCCTCCGAAGCAATGTCGAAACATACCATCATTGCCGCGAGCTTTTCCATTATCTCACGTTGCTCCCTTTTGTTAATGGGGATAGACTGCCGCTTCATCTCACGCTCAAGGAGTACATCCAGGTACTGATTTAATATATCGTCAATATTCGTATATTTTCTGCCGAAGTCACAAACAGGCTCATTTCGCAACATAGCAAGCAAGACCGGACTCGACAGACATTCGATATCAATATTGCTTGCCCGCAAAGCATCTACCCGGTCATAACTTAACCAATCGGTAATACCGGGCGGCAAAAGCTGAACACGTGAAGGCAAACAGTCGGCAAGCCGTCCTTCCGCAAAACTGTCGAATATATCACCCGACGCAAAAGAACTGCCGCGAGTCGTAAGCAAAACTCGCGCACGTGAACCTTTTTGCAAATACTCTGCTATGGTGTCAAGCATTGTTTGAGCATCTTCAATATCGTCCGGACTGTCGCCGATACCATGCAAGCGACTCTTAGACAAGAGTTCGTCGAATCCGTCAATGATGAGAGGAACACGCCCCATTTTAATTTCTGAAATAACCACATCGGACTTCAAGTGCGAAAACTGCCTGTCAATAACATCCATCAGCACATATTTAAATAACGCCGCTTTCCTGTTTTTTGAAAGCTCGGCAAGCATGGGTGCTTTTTCCGGACGAGTCTGTATTATCCGTGACACCACTTCGAGAGATGTACAGGTTTTTCCGTAACCGGCGGCGGCTTCTAAAATAATAAGACGCGACCGGTCAACGTCATCTGTAAGCATTTCAGCCAGCCGGTCGGCCAAGTTGTCGTGCTTACGTTCGTTATCCATCAAATATTCGCAGTTAATGTATTCATAATCGTAGCCTCGGCTTTGTTGCGCACAAAAACGAGCATGCTCATCAAGAAGTTTCGCATTGGCGGCTTTGACTTGGAAGCGCCTGTTGTACAATCTCTTATGTGTACCTTCAACCGACTCAAAGGCGACAATTTGGGCGGAATAATCTATTTCCTCGTATTGGCATTTTAAAACCCCGGCATTAGTATCATCATCGGAAAAATGTACTATCTCAACGTTGTTGAAGTAGTTGCCCTCAAGAATAAAGGCAATTGCATCATCCAACTGCGTATCAACGGTAAAACCGTAAAGTCGATACAACTCTGTAACAGATTCTCGGATGTTCATTTGCACCCCCGGTTTCATAAATAATCTTCCCAAATGCAGCGCACTGTTATTGTATCGTACGAACACCGCTTCAGCAATACAATTTACGACAAAATTGTCAAAATTATCATAAAATATATGAGAAGAAACGCAAATAAAATAAAGAAAGCAAATTGAATACCGATGAAAAAACCTATCGGTAGCAAATAGTTTCGGCGTTTTTTAGCGCAATTTGATTTTGCATTGTCCGAAAACAAAGCGGGGAATGAGGCTTCGGCCCATTCCCCGATGAAGTTTGAGGCTATGCAAAATCAAATTGCTATATTTACCCCAATTATCCCTTTTTCTTAACGGCAAGCCATATCTCAACATAACCTTTCTCGTCATCACCACCGTACAGCTCCATGTCTAAGCTGCCGACCTGTTCGTAGTTGGATGTGGGCAGCCATTCGGAAAAAATGCGCTTGTAAAGCGAGCTTAAAACTTTGCCGCAGTCATCCCAAGCAAATTTTTCTGTCGGAAAGATTGCCCAAGTATGCGCGGGGATGTCGGCAATAGCATAGCCGTCAACTTTGCTGCCGGAACCCCGAAACGCACACAGCATATAGGGAAACACCTCTTGCGCCGTTTCTTTGTAGTCGCAAACGGCATGGACTTTACACAGCTCGGAGTTTACGAATGCCGGCAAGTCGCCGGCGGCGGCGGCTAATTTTTCATACACGCCGTTTGCATGACACTCATCCCATAAATCAGCGGGCTTGCGCAGGGTTGAATTGCTGTCGTTTGCCGCTTCTGCGGGGAACAAATCCTCAATGCCGAAAACCTGAAAAGCCTCTTTTGTTTCAATTCGATAATCCATTTCCTTCTCTCCTTTGAGCGAAATTTGAAAGGTGATTTTCGGATAGGCTTTTAACATGACGCCGTCAGTGCGCGCTTGCGTGGGCGTGACCCCGTGCAAAATATGAAACGCACGGGAAAATGAAACCGGCGAATCGTATCCGAACTTCATCGCCAAATCGACCACTTTAACATTGCCGGTTTGCAGTTCAAGAGCCGCAAGTGTCAGCCTTCTTCTGCGGATGTATTCCGATAACGATACATCCGTGATGAATGAAAACATCCTGAAAAAATTGCTCGCCGAGCAACAAGCAATTTCAGCTAATGTTTCATGGTTAATTTCGCCGCTTAAATTGTCCTCGACATATGAAAGCGCGTTGTTCATTCGGGTAAGCCAATCCATATCATCACCTCCTTGTTTTCAAGTATAAAGAGAAAGAATTACATTGTCGCAACAATACCGGTCGGGTTCTGCATGGTTATAGTGAATCAATGCATAGCCGACGGGACGCTTCTTAATTTGATTCACTATATTCGCAAAAAAACAGCGCGACATTTGCCGCGCCGTTTTGTAAAATCAGATTATAGCAGTTTTGCAAATTTTCCGTACCGAAACAAAAACTGCTATATCATTACATTTCAACAATCACTTCATTTTCCGCCTGCAACGAATCGGCGGGGATATATTCGCCAATCATCACCGTGCCGTTGAGGGTGAGCTTGCGGCAGCCGGATTGTTTGCCGTCGGGGTTTTTCACAGAAATGTTTAAAACCTTGCCGCGGAAAACCTTACGCATAGAAAATTCTTTCCAATCGGAGGGGATGGCGGGGCAAATGTTTAAGCCGCCGAGGTCGGGGCGAAGCCCCAAAATTCCTTCAACGCAACCGACCATAACGGTTGACGCCGTGCCGGTAAGCCAGTGAACATGCGAGCGACCTTCGAAGGGGCTGTCAACGCTTTCGGTGAATTGCGAATACGCATACGGCTCCATCATGCGGATGTCGGCGATATCGTTTTGAGCGGCGGGGCAGGATTCGAGATAATATTCCAAAGCGCGTTCGCCGCGACCGAGAAGCGATTCCGCCAAAATCAGCCAACCCTGCGTTTGCAGGAAAATCGAAGCATTTTCTTTGGTGGACGGGTTGAAAAGCAACGCCAACGCGCCGTCAAAAGCGTGTTTTACATATGAAGGACTCATTACGCGCGCGCCGTATTTTGTGTTCAGCTCGCGATATACAAGGTCGAGAACGGCTTTTCCGCGTTCCTCGTCGGCATAGCCCGAAAGCACCGCCCATGTTTGCGGATTAAGCCACAAATTCGCCTCGGGGTCGGAGGGTTTGCCGATAACATTGCCGTCTTCGGCAACACCGCGCACGAAGCGGTCGGTATCCCAACATTTCTCCTCGATGATTTTTCCGAAGCGGGCTTTCAGTTCGCCCATGTCGCTTTCGACCTTACCGTCGCCGCGTTGCGACGCAAACCGCGACATGATTTCAAATGCGTAATAAAATTGGAGCGCGACAAATGCCGAAACGCCCTTTTCGCCCATGCGCAAAGCGTCGTTCCAGTCGGCGTGAAGCCCGGCGGGCAAATCGTGTATACCCAAATTATTGAGCGTGAAGTCGATTGCCTTGAGAAGATGCTTGTAAACGGTATCCTCGCCTTTGTCGGCGTAAGGAACAACTTCGTCGAGCAGCCCGATGTTGCCGGTTTCGGCGATATATTTCCAAACCGTCGGGTACATCCACATCATATCGTCGGCGCGATAAGAAGGATGCCCGGTGGCTTCGCGATAGCTTGCGTCCTCGGGTTTGTCTTCGTGACCGGGATTGTGCGTGAATTTTACAAGCGGCAAGCCGCCGCCGTGATGCACTTGCGCCGACAGCATGAATTTAATTTTCTCCAAAGCAGCGTCGGGGTCGAGATGGATTATGCCCTGAATATCCTGCACGGTGTCGCGGTAGCCGTAACCGTTTCGAAGCCCGCAGTACGACAGCGACGCCGCCCGCGACCAGATAAACGTGATAAAGCACTGATACGAATGCCACGAATTCAGCATGTTGTTGAAATGTTCGTTGGGGGTGTCTACCTGCAAATTTTCCAATTTGCCGTGCCAATAATTTTTCAGCACGGCGATTTCCTCAGTAACACTTTTGGGGTTATCGTAGCGCGAAAGCAGGTTTGATGCGTCTTGCGCGTCAAGACCGTACTGCTGCCCGAGAATAAATGAAAACGATTTCGATTCGCCGGGGGCAAGTTTAAGTATCGTTTGAATCGCGCCGCAGGAATTCGTATTGTAGTTAAGCGTTCCGCAGAGCTTGGGGTTTTCGACGCCAATCGGGTTGCCGTAATCGCGATAACGCCCCAAAAACGACGCTTTGTCGCCGCAATAAGCGGCAACTTTCGCGCCCGCAAGCCCGAAAAACCGCACAACCGGATTGTAGCCGCGAAAAAGTGCCATGTTCTCGGTAATCGTTTGGAAAATAAACGGGTCTTTGAACGCGGTTTTTGTTATAAACTGCGAATATTGCAGGTTTACCTGGTCTTGTTCGTAATTTCCGTCGCAGGTAAATTCCGCGTAACCGTAGGCGGAAATTTCACGCGGAACGGTGTCGTTATTTGTAACCGTAACGTTCCAAACCTCGTATTCCGCGCCCTGCGGAACGTAATATTTGACGTTTGATGCAATATTTTTGTATTCGGCGGAAATTTCGGTGTATCCCATGCCGTGACGGCACTCGGATTTGTACACATCAAGCGGCTTGCCAACAGGCTGCCACGATGCCGACCAAAAATCGCCGCTTTCGTCGCGCAGATAAACATATCGTCCGGGGCGGTCGTTCTCGTTAAAGCGATAGCGCAACAAACGACCGTGCGCACCGCTTTTAACAAAGCTGTACCCGCCGGCGTTGTTTGTAATAATCGCGCCGTATGCCGGCGAACCGAGATAATTTGCCCACGGAGCGGGCGTATTGGGTTTCGTGATTACGTACTCTTTGTTTTGCAGGTCGAAATGTCCGTATGTCATGGAATAAACTCCTTTCGAGATGTCGTCCGAGAAGTATAACATAAATTTTTGTATAATAAAGTAATTTTTTTGATATATAGTGAGTCAAGTTGAAAACGGTCTTTCGCGCTCGCGCGAAAAGAACGGTTTCAATTTGACGAACCCCCGACATGAGTGCTTTTGCGCAAGTATAGCGAACGCCTTTGAGAACCGTGAAGGCGAGTCGGGAAATCGCGGGCTTCTGCGCGTTTTCCGACGAAACCTGAACGGATTTCTCAAGTGCGTTCGCTACAAA
>WQVC01000123.1 GCA_009781765.1 Defluviitaleaceae bacterium
ACTTGAGAAATCCGTTCAGGTTTCGTCGGAAAACGCGCAGAAGCCCGCGATTTCCCGACTCGCCTTCACGGTTCTCAAAGGCGTTCGCTATACTTGCGCAAAAGCACTCGTGTCGGGGGTTCGCCAAATTGAAACCGTTCTTTTCGCGCAAGCGCGAAAGACCGTTTTCAACTTGACTCACTATAAACAATATGCGGGGGAGGACAAATTGGTGTATCGCGAACGCACTTGAGAAACCCGTTCAGGCTTCGGCGAAAAACGCGCAGAAGCCCGCGTTTCCCGACTCGCTTATCGCGGCTCGGTTTTTAAAACGATTGCGCCGTCGCCGCTGATTTTAAATTCGCCCGAACCCGCCGGAATAAATGCCGAACGCGGGTACGGCAACGGAACGCTGAATGTCGCGCCTTCGAAAGATTCGAAAGTTATGTTGCCGGCAACGCACGTATAAATCGAAAACTTGCCGGGATGCGCAATTGTTTGCATCACTCCGGAGATGTTCAGCGTTTCGACGGAAAAATGTTCCGTTTCAATTTTTGTTTCAATTTTCGTTTCGGTTTTCGCATCGTAGTTGATTGTGTTCAACGCATCTTGAACGTGCAGCTCGCGGGGTTTTCCGTCTGCGCCGAGACGACCGAAATCATACAAGCGGTACGTGATGTCGGAATTTTGCTGAATTTCCGCAACAACCGTTCCCGGCGTAAGCGCGTGGATTAAACCGGCGGGAATATTTACAATGTCGCCGCGAGAAACTTTCATGCGGGCAAGGCAGGATTCGACGGTGTTTTCTTCGTACGCGCGCGCCAAAATTTCGCGGGTTACGCCCGGTTTCAAGCCGATGATTAAGTACCCGTCGGTCGGCGGTTCGAGAATGTACCACAGCTCGCTTTTTCCGGTATCCGAACCGCCTTTTGCGCGGGCGTATGCGTCATCCGGATGAACCTGCACGGAAAGCGCGTCGCGCGCGGTAATGATTTTTACAAGAAGCGGGAAGCGTCCCGCCGCGTCGTGCCGGTTCTCAAAATGCGGCGAATTCGAAGCGGGGGCTTGCGGGTACTCTGAAAAATCGCTGAGGTTGCGCCCGGCGAACTCTCCGTTTTCAACAACGCTCATTTCTGACGGGCGACACGAAATTTCCCAACTTTCGTTGCCCCAAATCATTTCTTTTATAATCGGCTTGAAAATTAACGGATACATACGACACCTCTGTTTTTTTCACGGAGTATAGCATGTGCGCATAGTTTGATACAGCAGCTTGCGTTTCGGTACGCAAATTTTCCGCATGTTTTGGCAAACCGCAATACAGCAGCTTCACTTTTCGGCGCAGCGAGAGGAGATGTTACTGTGCGCAAACGCATCGGTATCGCGCTTTCCGGCGGCGGGATTCGCGCGGCGATTTTTCATTCGGGCGTACTCGCCGGGTTGGCGCAAAACGGGCAGTTTTCAAGCATAACGAGCATTTCGTCGGTGTCGGGGGCGAGCCTGTGCATCGGGCTGATTTTTGCCGCAAACGGCAACAAATGGCCGTCCGACCGGGAATTTTCGCAGAAAATTCTGCCGCGAATCCGCGAACTTATTTTGACGCAAAATATTCAAAAAGCGTCGCTGCGACGCTTGCCGTTTGCGCCGCACATGTGGAATCATCGCGTTTTGATGCTTGCGGCGATGCTCGAAAAAAAATGGGGTATTCGGGGCGAATTGCAGGATTTGCCCGGCTATCCGTTTTGGGAAATAAATTGCACCACATTCGAAACCGGCGGAAGATTTCGATTTCGGCGCGATTATATGGGCGACGAAAAAATCGGATATGTACAGCGTCCGAGGTTGCCGATTTCGCACATGATTGCAGCATCGGCGGCGTTTCCCGTGCTGATAGGGCCGTATGTTTTGGAAACCGACGGCCTGAAATTTACTCGCGGCAAAAGCGGTTACGAAAAAGCCGCCGTAGAGAAGCAATACACTCTCTGGGACGGCGGCGTTTTTGACAATTTGGGGCTTGACGCCCTGCATAAAATCGGGCGCGGACTCGACAACGAAATCGACTTTTTAATCGTGAGTAACGCCGGCGCGCCGATTGATTTCGAACGTCCCGGGCGGCCGTCGAAAAATTTGCGCCGCTTGCTCGACATTGCGGTGTCGCAGGTTGAATCGCTGCGAACGCGCGAATTTCTCGCGTCCGTTGTTCGGCGGGGAAGGGGACTTTACCTGCAAAATCCGGAGGAGTATCCCACAACGCTCAATTCGCCCTCGGAGGCGGATTTCGAACGAATTTTTCGCGCGGGGGTGAAGGCTGCGACAAACGTATGAATAAGATTTCGGGGGCGTTGCCCCCGAACCCCCACCCGCTTTTTAAAAAAAGCGGGGCAAAAATTATTAAAAAATCGCGCGAAGCGCGATTTTTGAGTTTTTTGTCGAACTTTTTTTCTAAAAAAGTTCGTGGGGTTTGGGGCGAAGCCCCAACAGTATTATCAATCTCACCACGAAATTTCATCAAGTCCGTTTTTGCGCAAAAATTCGTTCGTTTGCGAAAAATGTTTGCATCCGAAAAATTTTCCGCCGGCAAGAGGACTCGGGTGCGCGGCTTGCAAAATAAGATGCTGCTGCCCGGAAATTATTCGCCCCTTGGTTTGCGCGTCGCGCCCCCAAAGGAGAAATGCAACGGGCGTTTCACGTTGGTCGAGCAAGTCCAGAACAGCGTCGGTAAATTGCTCCCATCCGCGTTTAGCGTGGGAGCGGCTTTGCCCCGCCCGAACAGTCAGGACGGTATTTAAAAGCAGAACGCCGCTTTGCGCCCAACGGGTAAGATTCCCGTCGGCCGGCGGAGCGATTCCCGAATCCGCCTCGATTTCCTTGAACACGTTCACCAACGACGGCGGAATCTTCACGCCCGGGTTTACGGAAAACGCAAGCCCGTGCGCTTCGCCCTGCTTTATGTACGGGTCCTGCCCGACGATAACCGCTTTAACACTCGCGTACGGCGTGAGTTTCAGCGCGTTAAAAATGTCGTGCATATCGGGGAAAACAGTAGCGGTGCGATATTCTTCCCGCAAAAATTCGCGCAATTGCAAGTAGTAGTCCTTACGAAATTCTTCCGCCAAAAGTGCGTCCCAATCATTATTAAATTTGACCATGATTGCCTCCCGTTTTTTTTCGCACAAAACCTAATTGGTAGCCAACCGGTTACCGATTGATTTTGCGCAAATTGAAACCGCCCGCCTGCCGTGCTATTATACACCTGTCGGGAAGTGAAGAAAACGCATATCTTGGGAGAGTGTTGAAAAGTATGCGAACGGACAATTTTTCAACACTCTACATATCGGGCGGTGTTTGAAAATGAAAAGTAAAAAATTTATCAGCCGGACGGTCGCATGTGTATTTTATCTTGCGACAGTTGCGCTGCTGTCGGCGTGTGCCTGCGGTTCGGGCTTCGATTTGGTCGGGCGGTGGTACGAAGGCGCGGGACATATCGAATTTTTCGACGACGGCACGGCAACTACTACTTTAACGCTCGGCTTTCGTGAACTCGGCTTCGGAACGCCGCAACATCTTGTGTGGTCGGCGGAAAATGAACGGCTTACATTCACATATCACAGCGTACGAATCCGCGATTACGCAATTGAACGTTCGGTGCTTACATTGCGCGAACCCGGTCGAACCCACGGCGGCGAAATGTATGCGCGGCGCGACGACGGCGACGGAATCGTCGGAGTGTGGCAACAATTTGTTTTCGCGCCCGGCGGAATACGAAACATGCAGCGCGGCAGCTACCTGGAATTTTTCGCCGACAACACCGGGCGATTTGCCGAAAATCAAACTTTTACGCATTTTACATGGTTTGCGGAAAACGGCGTTTTAACAAAAGTGCTTTCGCCGAGTATCGAGCAACGGTTCGTGCTTGAAGAATCCGAACTCATACTGGCGTCCGGCGGCGTTGTTTTAAACACGCTGACGCGCGGAACGCCCACGCCGGAAGAGTTTCGCATTCGCCCGGAGTCGCTTCCTATAGAAGTAATCGCGCCGCAATCAACCCCCGCGCCCCCAACGCCCGAACCCGTGCGAACGCCCGCGTCGACTCCGCCGCCGGTAATTTTGCTGTCTCCCGGCCGATGGAACTCGGCGCAGGGTGAGGAATTGCGCATATTTGAAGGCGGCAGAGGCTTTTTGTTCGGCAGGGGCGAGAACTACGTTTTCATGCTGACGCAAAGCGACGATGCGCTGATTTATGAAATCGAAGCCGACGGCTCTGTTTGGCGGCTTTCGTACAATTCGCCGACGCTTTTTCTCGAAACCGGTGCGCGAAACGTATTGTTCGAGCCGTCGGAAAATCAGCTCCTGCCGTCGGCGCGTACAGACGCTTGGTTGCACGGCAGATGGCTCGGTGCGTTCGGGCGCGCCGACATCGCGTTGGAATTTCGCCCGAATAACACCGGGCGTTGGACGGAAAATTCGCTCCCTGCGCAGGAATTCGAATGGATTTTCAACGACGACGTTTTGTTCGTATGGGGCATGACCCGGCCTGACGGAACGCCGCGCAACGAATTTATTTTCGACCCTGTTGCCGGATTGGGTGAATTTTTGGTAAATTCCGCGACGGAAATCGAAGTGCTTGAGCGCATCGGCGCGCCGCAAAGCGGCTTGTTCGGCAGTTGGCAAAGCAATCAAACCGAACGATATTTTCGCCCCGGAACGGGCAGCGGCGACCTCGGTTTCGGCGAAGAAGTAACCTTCACGTGGACAGTTTTCGACGACGTTTTGGTTAAAAATGTGCAGCTCGACGGTGAAATCGTGCCGCGCTTATACCGCTTCAACGCCGCCGCCGACACGCTTACCCTTCAGCCCCTGAGTTTCCTGCTTATGCGCGATGTTTAAAAAATAGTTCCGACTTCGGACGTCCGAATTTTATTGCTCAAAAACAAAAAATCAAAGCCACGACAGGCAGAATCGCCCCGGAGGGCCGTATCCGGTTTCTGCTTATCGTGGTTTTTTTGTCTTTGCTCTGCCCTCAAAGCCTTCATTTTATTCATTAGTATAAGCCGAACATAATATAAATCCGGTTCTTCGGCACTACCTAAATTCCGATTCCATATCCAATGAAATAAGAACACACAAATAAGTACGCCTATCTTTAGCATAATCTAATGTATATTATCTTTCCACGGTTTGTCTAAGTCCATAAAAGTTACAAAAACTGCATCGGCAAGCGTAAATGGAAATATAACCGCAAAAAATAATACATGCAGATAGTCTGCGTCAGGGTAAATCGTTACTAAAATTATTAAAACAAGCCACAATAACCAAGTAATTATGTCAATTACCCTCATTATTTTTTTACTCACTTGTTAATGCATTCCTTTCGCAAACCGATTTTTGTTCAGTTTTGTCTGTAAATTTCAAAGGAATATTGTCCGTTTTCGATAGTGCGAATTGCAAAAAAAACGGGTATATTGAAATCCGGCACCGGCACTTGTTTGTATTGAAAACTCCATTCCTGTCGCTCCGGCATCCCACTCTATTTGATTGAGATGAAGAAAATGTGCAAAATCGGGAAAACTTATATGACGACCACTGAAATCAATAGGTGACGAAGGCGCAAAACGAAGATGGTTCGCCGCACGACCAAGGCAGAAATTCACCGGGGAATCCCCCCAATAGGGTTTTAAATCAACTGAAAAACAGAACCGGATGGGATTGACCGGGGAAACAAAATCAATGGGCGAGTGAAATAACCGTAATTCAACACCCTCGTACCTTCAGCGATATAGGTGAAGTAGTAGGATGGTCCGGTGGTTTTGCTGAAATCAGATTTCCTTGCGGCAGAATTGCCTATCAGCCTCATGTCGCAGTCGGGCACATGACCTTGCATGACAGAGAATTATCAAGAAATACTTTGCTTCGGACATTTGAAGAATCCGGTTTCCCTGCAATGGGACCGATATTGCAGCCGGGGATTCCGTTCATTCCTTCACCAGCTCCTGTACCTATGCCTACTGTGCCGATGCCGATACGTGTACCGCTTGTACCGATACGAATTTTCTAAAATTCAGCAACCCGGAGTTGGTAATGTGAATCGTAAGCGAACACATCAGACTACATCAATTGACATGTATGTAAATATATCTGCTGGGAAGGGTGTGACAATTTTCTCCGGAGTCAGTTTCTCGGATTTTATCGAATGCATACCGACTCCGGTTGAAAATATCCTCTTGTTGAAATCCGGTTATCTTGCCCCAAAAAACCGGAGAGGGTTTGAGGTTTTAGAGGGCAAAGACAATATATCCGAATTATTGCGTGAGGATATATACAGTTACGGAGATTTCAGCTTTATTGATTACAAAGATGCTGATTCGATAGAGCAATTGAAAAATGAGCATGTCGCGGAGTTGCTTTACTTGGCGCATACCCTTGAACCCTTAAAGTCCCCGTATTTTGAGGCATTGCAAAACAAGTTTGTGTATTTATCCCATGACGATGGGTGGTGGTGCAAGATATTTTGCAGGGACTTGCAAATTCCGATTTCAATAGCGGTTAATAAACTTCAAAAAAGCATCCGGTATGCCTTGCGTAAAAACGAATATTTTTTGCCTGATGATGCAATTGAAGCAGTGCAAAAATTATCTGCGAAAGGATTGCTTGTTTCAATAAACTTATCCGGGCAAAAACGAAACTCATGCACCATGAAATTTTATGAGGTCGGAGAATGCGAAAACCCGGATACATTGTTTAATTCGCCGGCACACAAAAATCTGCCGGTTTCATTTGAGGCGTTGTTAAAGTGATGACGGTTTTCAAACAAAAAAACCACGGCAAACAGAAACCCGGATACGGCCCTCCGGAGCGATTCTGCCTGTCGTGGCTTAATTTTTTGTTTTTGAGCATTAAAAATTCGGACGTCCGAAGTCGGAACTTTGCCCCAAACACCGTCGCGCGGTTGTATACATGGTGTTGGAAAGCGGGCATTGTTCCGTTATGTGTTAAGCGTCGGGGCGTTGCCTCTTCGCTTGACCTCAATATAACCGAACAATATTTCGCTGTCAAGTGTTTGCGAATATATTTTCATGAATCGCCTCGGGCATGATGCGGCGCAGCACCACGAAGCGTGGAAAACTTAAAACAGACGGTTGATTTTCGTTGCAATCGGGCATATAATAAAAAAGGGTCAACGCTCGACACGTTGACCCGGGTGCAACCGCAAAGCGGCGGTTCACGTTAATTGCTCAAAAAATTTTTAAGACAATAGCCGTTACCATTCC
>WQVC01000124.1 GCA_009781765.1 Defluviitaleaceae bacterium
AAACGACTAAAAACTTTGAAGGGGATGACACCTTATCAATTCATTGTCAAATCTTGGGGCGATAATCCCGACGTTTTTTTAGATGAACCGTGCCACCTCAATCTGGGACTTTACACCTAATCATTGATGTAGCAACCGGCGAAGTTTTCACCGTTATGGATGTTGCGCCGGTGCTTATAAACGAGCGCGTGCTTGTGCCGGTGAGGTTTGTTGCATATGCTCTTGACGCGGACGTTGACTGGAACGAAGCGACAAGCGAGGTAACGCTTACAATAGCAGCGCAAGGTGCCGCCGGCGGAGCATCCCTCGGCGGTGCGGGCATCGGCGGCAACAGCCTTACCTTCGCTATCGGCGAACCAGCCCCGGGAATGGATGTACCCGCGCAAATTATCGACGGTCGCACTTTTGTGCCGATTCGGTTCATCAGCGAGTTTTTCGGTGCGGAAGTAAACCGGTACGAAGATACGCAAAGTGTTGAAATTTTGAGGTAAATTTTCGCGCATAGTTTCCATACCACGTACGGGAAATATCGAAAAGAAATCGAAAATTCGGCAACATGCCGAAAAAATTTAAAGCGAAGCCTGAACGTACTTGAGAAGTCCGTTCGGGCTTCGTCGGAAACCGCGCAGCAGGAGGAGAAAACCTCTTTGCGGCGCGGTTTTTACGTTGACCTCGGTACACTGAAAATGCTATGCTTCGGATGAAAATAATTTATATTTTGTGCGGATATGTCGAAGAACGGAGAGATACCGTGTTTGAAATCAAGCAATTGTTGGCTTCCGGCAACCGACCGACTTCTGTTTTGCAGAAACCGTGCAGCAGAAAGGAGTTCGAATAATTGAATGAGAAAATAACAATCGCCGACTCTGCAATATTGGTCGAAATCCTTTCTTCAGCATTTAAGCACGGGCAAAATAAAGAGGATATTCTTTCTGCGCTTGAAAACAGCATATATGACGAAACTCTTGACAGCGACCCGAACAAAACTTTGGCAATCGGGTATGATAAGAATGCTAAATTGTTGGAGATAATATTCCACGTATTATCTGATGAGCATATTGTAGTTTTTCACGCAATGCCCTGCCGAAAACATTATATAAAAAGGATGATGAGCTAAATGAAAGCAAACAGCCGATTGTCGCAGCAAGAATACGAAAAGTTAAGCAATGAATATGAAATTTCTCCCCCGGAGCTTTCAGGAAAATCGGGGTTTTTAACCACTGCTCGCGAAAAAATGCTCATAGCGGAGCTGCTTCCCCCTGATTGTGCCCGAATTGTACTTATGAGCGCAAAGGTTATGTCGCTTTCTCCTGCGGAAGTCATACAGTATTCAATAAAAAAACAGCTGGCGGAAAACGCAGCAGGTGACGGCGCAGGTCACAGATATTCGCTTTGACAATAAAAACCCACGCCAAACAGAACCCGGACTCGGTCCGTCCGGTGCGATTCCGGTTGGCGTGGGTTAATTTTTTGTACATTAAAACATGAAAGAAAATTCGGACATCCGAACCGGAACTTTACCCCAAGCACTGCCGCGCGATATAAACAGCCGGTTCTTTCGCGTTAAATTCGCGCCGAATTTTATCACCGCTTACATACTTGCTTACCGCGCCCGCACCAATGCCTGAAATCGTTTGCACTTCCGCCATCATGCCTACATTATACAGACACTCGCGGCCGGGCAAAGAGTAGCCCACGTTCTCAAACAGCCCCACCATGTTTTTTTGCCGATACAAATAATACGGCGAAAGCCCGGCCGCAGAACACGCTTCGGCGGCAACGGAAAGTGCCTCTTCAATGAGTTTTTCACCGAGTTTTTCATTGAGCTTTTCATCGAGCTTTTCATCTTCACGGGCGTTCGCCGTAAGCAACGACGCACGCTTAATCGCAAGAGTGTGTATCGTGATGTTTTCCGGCAACAGCTTTACTACGGCGTCCGTGGTGCGACGCATGTCGTCAACGGTTTCGCCGGGCAAACCGACGATTAAATCGGTGTTAATGCACTCGAAACCGACATCGCGAGCAAGCGCAAACGCGCGAAAAAAATCGGCGGCGGTATGTCCGCGCCCGATTGCCGCCAAGGTGTTGTCGTTCAAAGTTTGCGGATTAACGGCAATGCGATTCACGCCGTATTTGCGCAAAATTTTTAACTTCGCGGAAGTAAGAGTATCCGGCCTGCCCGCCTCAACCGTAAATTCCGCGTCCGCAGTGAAAAATTCCGAAAAATTTTCGCAAACAGCATAAAGCATCCGCTCAAGCAAATTTTCCGGCAAAAAAGTCGGCGTTCCTCCGCCTATGTAAATTGAAGAAATTTTGCGCGCATCGTAAACGCCTTTGATACGCGATGATTTCATTTCATCTGTCATCGCCGAAACATACGCCTCTAAAACGCTGTTGCCGGCGACTTTGTGCGCGGTGTTAAACGAGCAGTAAACGCAACGCGACGGGCAAAACGGCACGCTCACATACAGCCCGATTGTTCCGCGAATCCGCTGCTCCGTGCGCCGCTCGGCATGTGCAACCTCAAGCGCGAGCCGCGCTTTTTCGTCGCTTACGCAAAAGGGGTCGGCAAGCCGCGCAAGAACTTCCGCGTCGTTGCAATCGCACAGCCACTCGCGCACCAATTTCGACGGCCGAATCCCGGTCAGCGCGCCCCACGGCGTATACGCCCCAACCGCCTTTTGCAACGCATGATACACCGCAAGCATCAAAACGCGGCGCGAATTAAGCCACGCCTCCGGACGCCCTTCGAAAATTTCCCGCGCGATTTCCGCGCCGTTTTTATAAATAATCGCACACGCGCGATATTCGCCTTCAAATTCGCCTTCAAAAAAACTCTCGATGCAGTATCGCGAACACGCCCGCGAATCGCAAGGCGCGTCGGAAGATTGCGATGCTTCAGCGGAATTTTTTGCGCGATTTTCGGCAAACTCTTGAAAATGAAACTTCGCCCCCGGAAAAAAAATCTGCGCAACAACCTGCACTTCATTGCGAAATTCATGCCCGCGCAAAATGCAGCAAATCGGGGACACGTGCCGGTTGCCGCACTTTCCCTCGAAGCCGGATACTGCCCCCTGCGCTGCAAAAAACCGCGCATCGGACGCCGGGGACACGTGCCGGTTGCCGCACTTTCCCTCGCAGCCGGATACTGCCCCCTGCGCTGCAAAAAACCGCGCATCGCACGGTTTTTCATCAGGCCCGGAGCTGTGTTCGGCTTCGGGGGAATGTTTTGCCGCCGACACGTGTTCCCGGCGTTCACCGCGCGCTCGGCGCGCATTCATACGGCAACCCTCGCGCTTTCGTCTACGCCGGCAATGCTTCGCAGCTTTTTCATAAGGGAGTTGAGACGGTCGTTGTCGGCGACCTCAACGCCGATTACTATGACTACCTCCGCGCGAATCATACGCAGGTTCATCGTTTTGACGCTCACTTTTTCCTCGGTAAGAACGCGAGTAATGTCGGAAAGCAAGCCGTCGCGGTCGTCGCAATTGAGCCGCACTTCGGTGAGGTAGCGATTTTCGCTGAGGGCATCAACGTGCCATTCCGCCCCAATCAGGCGACGACGCTCAAACTCGTCCATATGAATGACGTTTACGCAATTTGTACGATGAACTGTCAAGCCGCGTCCGCGCGTAACGAAGCCGAAAATTTCGTCGCCGGGCAGGGGGTTGCAGCATTTTGCAAAACGAACGGTGGCATCCCCCAGTCCCTTTACAACAATGCCGCTTTTTTGCTTTTGCTTCTCGTGCTTTTCGCTTGTGGTGATTAAATTTTGTATGAGCAGGTCGTCGGAGGGCGGCGGAAGAGTTTTTTCGTATTCGCGCAAAAGATGGTTCACGACAACTTTTTCTTTCAGCCCGCCCACGCCAATCATTGCATAAAGTTGGTCGAGGGTTTTGCATTTGAAACGTTCGAGAATAAACGCCTCGCGCCCGCCCTGCAATAAAATATCGGCGTCTGCGCCTTCGCTTTTTGCCGCAAATTCAAACGCCTCGCGCCCTTTGCGCAAATTTTCTTCGCGACTTTCTTTGTTAAACCACTGCGTAATTTTTGTGCGAGCGGTGTTTGTTTTAACAATTTTAAGCCAATCGCGGCTCGGCCCTTTGACATTTTGGCTTGTGATAATTTCGACAACATCGCCGGTTTGAAGTTCGTAATCCACCGGAACAATTTTTCCGTTTACGCGCGCGCCGGTCATACGATTTCCCACGGCCGAATGAATCGTAAATGCAAAATCAATCGGACACGAACCGCTTAACAGCGAGAGAATTTCGCCCTTGGGCGTGAAGCAGTAAACGTGTTCGGCAAATGCATTCAAGTCCATTTTAAGCGCGTCGAGATACTCGTCACTGCCGGACATTGTTCGCTGCAAGTCCATAATTTCCTGCAACCATTTATCTTTTGCCGCCTTGCCGCCCTCTTTGTATTTCCAATGCGCGGCGATGCCGTATTCCGCAACAACATGCATCTCATACGTGCGAATTTGCACCTCAAACGGCTCGCCGGGTCCCATAAGCGTTGTGTGCAACGAACGGTATCCGTTCGGCTTTTTCATTCCGACAAAATCCTTCATTCGCCCCGGAATCGGCGTATACATATTGTGCATGTGTCCCAAAACTTCATAACATTCGCCGGTCGTTTCAACCAAAATTCGAACGGCGTAAAGGTCGAACAGCTCTTCGAGCGTTTTTTCCTTCGACATCATTTTTTTGTAAATCGAATAAAACCGCTTGGGGCGACCCTCAACGCGGGCTTCGATTCCGGCGGCGTCCAATTTTACGCGGATTTCCTTCATTATTTGCTCGACAATTTCCTGCCGCTCGGATTGCTTAATCGCGACCTTTCGCGAAAGTTCGTCGTAAAATTTGCGGTCGGTATATTTGAAGCCCAAATCCTCCAACTCATAACGCAGCTTTGAAATGCCCAAACGATGGGCAAGCGGCGCGTAAATATCCAGTGTTTCCTGCGCAATTTCCCGCTGTTTTTCTTCCGAATGCCCGGCAAGCGTACGCATATTGTGTAACCTGTCCGCAATTTTTATCAGCAGAACACGCACATCTTGCGACATATGAAAGAACATTTTGCGATAATTTTCCGCCTGCCGACTCGATTTTGAAACATACGCAACCCGCTCGATTTTCGTAACGCCTTCAACCAACAGCCGAACTTCGTCGCCGAAACGCGCGGAAATATCCTCGCTTGTAAAATGCGTATCCTCAATAACATCGTGCAAAATTGCGGCGGCAATTGATTCCAAGTCCGTTCGGATTTCCGCAAGCGAAATCGCCACAGACAGCGGATGCGTAATATACGGCTCGCCCGTTTTGCGCGTCTGGTTAAAATGCCCTTCGTGCGCAACCTCAAACGCTTGTTCAATCATTTCAAGCGAGGTGTCCGGGCGGTAGCTTCGAATTTCCGCAATAAGCCGCTCGTACAGCACTTTTACATCCGGATGCTTAACCACGTGGCACCTCCCGAAAATATGTATTCTTACGATTATAGTGGTTCGCGCGGAAATTGCAAGGCTGCAACATAGGTTGTGCGCGGTATCAATACGAAATTTTCCCGGAAAAATTCCCGGAAAATTTCTCAGAACGGTTCCGGGTATCTGCGTATGATTCCCGAGATATACTTGCTTTGCAACCGAGAAACAAAGCAGTCGCTTCCATGCCAAAGGACGTTGTTTGCCATCTCAGGAAGGGGTTCGCCCTGAAACTGACCGCACCGAGCCGTGCCGAAGCCGCTGTAAAGCGGTTGCGAGTAACACCATGTACCACCAATGCTTCACCCGTACCACCGCAACACCTGTACCACCCGCCGCAGTATATGAAAGCGGGCAGACCCGCTCTGACACGGCCGACCGAATGTTGACGCCCATGTGCGCACCTTTTATATGTAGCGGTAACGCAGAGTGCAAGCTCTGCACCACCGAAGCTCCCGGGACTTCGGTTTACTTAGAAAAACGAATCAAACAAAAACATAATCAAAACTAAAGCAAATGTCGGTGCGATATGCCGGTAAAGGCGATTAGCTTTCTCGAAATTTTCGGGAGAGTCGGTCGTTTTTTTGTTTTTGTCAAAAAATCGCTTTACGAAGTTTCGGGTTTTTGGTATAATATACTAAAATTGTATTTCGGACATGTTCCGATACAAAAATCACGTCACAGGAGGATGGGTTATAAAAACTCTCAATGTACTAAAAAAACACCTCGCGCTTTTTCTTGTTGTCACAATGGTGTTTTCACTGTTGCCGACATCGGTATTTGCAGCGGACAGGGCGACAGCACGTGCGGCAACGGAAGCAAACGCAGCGACGAGGGCAACACCCGGAAGCGTCCACACTTTCACAGCAGACGGCGCGACAGTCGAATTTCACTTAAACAGCGCGTGGAACACCGGCTACAACGCCGAGCTCCGCATTATAAACACCGGAACAACACCGCTTTACGAATGGGTTTTAAGCGTGAACCGCCCGCTCGGACTCGGTGAGAGTTTCCAAAACGGTGGGCTTGTTGCATATCAAGGTCTGAGCGAAACAGCAATTGTATATCTTTGCCATAACGCGCCTGTGCCGGTTGGCGGCTATGTTTCGATATGGTTGTACGGTACGCACAACGGCGTTGTGCCGATTCCGACAGATGTTCGGCTGACTCGCGCGGAACGCCGCGTCGTACCGACGGATGATTATACGCTTGACGTTCGCGTTCATTCTGAATGGGGGCCGGGGCAACTTCGTCACGCGATTGTACTTGTAAGCACAACAAGCAGAATAATTCAGGGTTGGGATGTTGAGTTCGACATCAGCGGGGGCGCATACATAAGCGCGGTTGACATAGGGAATGTTGTGCAAACAACATCCTCATCCGCGCTTTTCACCTACACTCCCGGCGAACATCGCGTTTGGCATTACGGGCAGGAACTTCACCTCGGCATGAGCGGCACGACTTCACCGGGGACAAGTGTGCAAATTGAAAACGTGGTAGTTTTCGAGCGCGTTGCAGTACCCTACGGCGGATGGCCGGACTGGATTCCCGAAACGCCCGGTAACGGTAACGGCGGAGGCAATGGCGGCAATAACGGCGGCGGCAATAATGGCGGAGGCGGAAACGGCGGCAGCCCCGGAAACGGTGGCGGCACCGGTAATAACAACGGAGGCGGCGGTAACAACGGCGGCGGCGAACCTCAACCCACCCCCACACCTTCCCCGACGCCTCGCCCGCCGGCAATTCACGGGATAGAATT
>WQVC01000125.1 GCA_009781765.1 Defluviitaleaceae bacterium
CAGCGGCTTCGGCACGGAGCGGTGCGGTCAGTTTCAGGGCGAACCCCTTCCTGAGATGGCAAACAACGTCCTTTGGCATAGAAGCGACTGCTTTGTTTCTCGGTTGCAGGGCAAGTATATCCCGGGCGTAATACCATGTTATCCGGAACCGTTCCGGGAATTTTTCCTGGAATTTTTCCTGGAATTTTTCCTGGAATCGTTCATAGCTGACATTGAATACAAATTATGATGCGGCAATTCAGTTTTACGTAGCCCTGAACAGAAAAAGCAAGAGGCACGTCAAGCCCTATTGACGGAACGCCTTTCGCAGTTATAATGAGCAGAAAAGGTTTCGGAAAGAGGATACAGGCATGAATCGACAAGTAATAATAAAATCCACCGGATTGCATCACCCCGATAAATCGGTGGACAACGAATTTTTCGTAGAGCATTTTGCCGAATGGGACGAAACATTAGGCAAACGGGTTGAGGGATTATTGGCACATACCGGGCGGAGTCGCCGTTACTTATGCACAGACCCTAACGAAACCGTTTTAACAATGGCGAAAGCGGCGGCATTGCCGGCGTTGGAATCGGCGGGTCTTTCGGCAACAGATATCGACGGAATCGTGTTCAGTACAGACACGCCGGAATATCTTGTGCCGTCGAATGCGTGTATGCTGAGAGAAATATTGGGCGCAACCAACGCGCATGTTTTGTACGATGTAAACGCAAACTGCGCGGGAATGGTTGTCGCAACCGACGTTGCGCGCGCGCAAATGCAGGCAAACAAACGCCTGAAACGAGTTTTGGTTGCGGGTGTCGCGCTGTTGCAGCGTTGCGGCGTAAATTCTAACGCAATCACATATGCAACGCTCGGCGACGCGGCCTGCGCAGTTATTCTTGAGGTCGTTGAAGGCAATGAAGATAATCCGGCGGGCATAATCGACTCTGTATCCGAAACGGACACGGAGTTCATCCAATCCATCCTGTACCCCAAATGCGGCTTAACAAAAGCAAATTTGCCCGGTACCGCCGGCTCGGAAAAACATTTTATATGGGAAGCGTTCGATACAACAAATGCGGAAAATTGCGCGTCACGAATGATAACGCAAGTCCTCACCGATAACGGCCATACAATCGACGACGTTGCAAAGGTGTTTCTCACGCAATTTTCGAACGCATCGCGCCGGGCGGTTTCGTCGATTTCCGGCATTCCCCTCGAAAAATTCGAATATGTAGGCGATGTATACGGGTACACCGGCACAAGCAGTGTGTTTTTGGCGTACCATCATGCCGTTGCGGATAAAAAACTCACACCGGGAGATTTGGTGGTGTTTTGCGGCGTAGGCGCAGGACTTTTGATTTCGGCGATGCTTTACAAGGAGGCGAATTCGCGATGAACGGACAGAGAATGAAGTTGTCAACAAAGTTACTTATCGGCAGCTTGGTCTTTCTTGCAATGCTGTTTTCATCGTACATTTTTATTGTGCGCTTTGTGGTTCACAATCGCATGTCCGCCGGCGCATCGCCCGGCGAGATGGTTATTTCCATTGTTGTTTCTGCGGCACTGATACTCGGCGTTTTTCTTATTGCGGTTGTCGCCTTTACCGTAGCGGCAATTAAGCGCACAATACGCGACACTGTCCGGTCGTTTGAAGAAAAATCCTTGGCGTTGGCGTCCGGTCAAACACTGCAATACGATAACGCTCGGCTTGATAATTCATTCGGGCTTGACCAAATGAGCATCACGTTTAATCGCAACTTGGATATTATTTCGCGGCTCATTTCGGATATTTCCGCAATGAAAGAAGCGCACAGCAAAGGCAGTTTCAACGAACGCATCAACAGCAATGTTTACGAAGGAAGTTATCGCACAATCGCAACCGGCATAAACGACATGGTTTCTCGCCACACCGACTCAAAAGCAGAAATTTTACGATGCATTTCCGACATCGTCAACGGCGATTTCGACGCGCCGATTCGTAAATACCCCGGCGACGAGGCATATATAAACGCCTCCATCAACGGGCTTCGTTCGAATATCAAAAATATCGCGGAATCCGTAAAAAGCGTTGCAATTAACGCGCAGGAAGGCAACCTCGACTTCTACACCGACCCCAACAAATACAAGGGCGAATGGGTAAGCATTATTCACGAACTCAACGGCATTTTAACGGCAATTCGAAAGCCGCTTAAAGAAACCGGCGAAATTCTTTCCGCGCTTCAGCAAGGCAATTTCGACAGCCGCGTACAGGGCAATTTCGACGGCGAATTTGCCGCCATTAAAAACGCAATCAACGCCACCTGTGACGCCATTTCTTCATACATTGAGGAAATTTCCAAAAATCTCACCGCCGTTGCAAGCGGCGACTTGACCGTATCTATTCGTCGCGAATACGTGGGCGATTTCGGCGCAATCAAACGTTCCATGAACAGCATCGGCGAAACCCTCAACAAAGTTATGAACGAAATCCAATCCGCGTCAACAAACGTCCGAGGACACGCCAACGCCATCACCGACAACGCCAACGAGCTTGCAAAAGGTTCGTCGGCGCAGGCAACCTCGCTTGAGGAGCTTAACTCGTCCGTAGAAGTGGTTCGCGATACCACCCGCCAGTTTGCGGCAAACGCCCACGAAGCAAATCTTCTTTCCGGCAAATCCACCGCCAACGCAAAATCCGGCAGCGACGCAATGCATCGTATGCTTGCCGCAATGACGCAAATTAAATCGTCGTCGGCGAATATTTCGGGCATAATCCGAGTAATCCAAGACATTGCGTTTCAAACAAATCTGCTGTCGCTTAACGCCGCCGTCGAGGCCGCGCGCGCCGGCGAACACGGAAAAGGCTTCGCCGTTGTAGCGGAGGAAGTTCGCAGCCTCGCATCACGAAGCCAATCCGCCGCCGCCGAAACCACCGCGCTGATTCAAGAATCCATAGCCAACGTTGAAACCGGCGAATCTACCGCAAACGTAACCGCTGACTCCCTGAGTACAATCGTGACCAGTGCCGACGAAGTTCTCGCGCTGATTAACAACATAACCGCCGCCGCCGCCGAACAGGCCGACGTTATCTCACAAATCAGCGAGGGCTTATTACACACCGCCAACACCGTACAAGATAATTCACGCTTCGCCCACGAAGCCGCCGCCGCCGCATTTGAGCTGAACTCGCAATCCGAAAACCTTCAGCAGCTCGTGGCTTATTTTAAGTTGCGAATATTGATTTAATTTGAATTAAGTTCGCGGGACTCTGTCCCGCACCCCTCGCGTGCTTCGTACGCTGGCCGGGCGGTCGGGTCTGCCTGCGAACTTTTTGTAAAAAGTTCGGCAAAAACTATTAAAATCGCGCTTTCGCGCGATTTTTAACAATACACAGAAGCCAACAGCCTATTTCGTTTAGGCTGTTGGCTTCTGATTTTTTTATTCGGGCGTTCTTTGCTCGCTGATTTATACAGACATTTTAGCCCTAATTGCATAACTTCTGCGCTCGGCCTCTTGTTGTGCTGCTCTGATTATATTTTCCGGTTTTTCACGGTTATTTTGCGAACGCACCAATATCTGTATTTGTTCCATTTGTTCACGGTATACATTCTCATCCGCTGCCATTTCGCGCAACATACCATGCGTTACCATAAACGGGGTATTTCTGCCGTTAAAACCGGTTTGCACGACAGTCAGACCGCATGAACCTGTATGTTCAGCCAAATTAAACATCACCGAACCATCTGCTGACTTACGAATGCTTTCCAAAATTTCACTTTCCCTTTCGGTCAACCCCGCAACAGTATCTGCTAACCGGGGCATAACTTGGAAAAAGTTTTCCGGCAACGGCATTGTTTTCCCTCTGCCTTTATTGTTCGGATTGACGAAAAACGGGACTGCGTTTGAATTTACGTTACTAATCATTGGATGTTCCTCCTGTAATATTTGAATGACGCATCCGTGCGAGTGAATTTTCCCTGTATGATATATCGACAAGATACGTTCAAAGGTTTACATATTTTTTTCGATATTCAATTTATAGTGATTCACTATATTTACCTCAACATCCGCAAGACAAACGCCGCCGGCCTTCTCGATACGTCTTTTGGAATATTTTCCCGTAATCGTGGCTATATTTAGTGAAAGGAGATTTTCGGGAGGAGATTTTTAATGGCACATTCGGCTGTAGCACCCGCAACCGGCGCGATGCGCAAAAAAGAAAAACCCGCAAAGCGGGCAAAAAAACAACGCCTGTCCGGCGCAGATATGGAAATCGTGGAAGCTCTTGAAGCCGTGCAAAGCGACATGGAGTTTCTACATAATTGCTTCGACCACACAACCGATGCAATTTTAGTGGACAGCCTTGTTTACGAACTTAAAGCCGCAAACTTAAAGCATCAATACTATTTGAACTTGTGCAAAGAAAAAGGAATTGTGCACAGTTCGGCAAGGGGGCTTATGTGAATACTTTTCTTTGGGTTGCCGCCTTGGGGGGCGGATTTTTGGCGTATTTGATTTACACCAAGCAGTACAAATGGGGCGTTTCTGTAGCGCGAAATGCCGCCCTCGGTACAGGCGGCATTTTGGTTGCGAATTTTGCCTTGGGCGGCGTCGGGCTTGCCGTCGGCGTAAATGCGCTGACGGTACTCATCGTGGGAATTTTGGGAATTCCGGGATTTTTGTTGCTGTATGCGTCAAGTTGGCTGCTGGGCTGAACGCGATTTCACGACCAATTTAAACACCAAAACAGCCAATGCTGCGCCCGCCAAAGGCGCAACAATAAACACCCACAAATCTGCGAGAGCTTGCCCGCCGGCAAAAATCGCCGGCCCGATGCTTCTTGCGGGATTCACGGATGTTCCCGTGAGCGGAATCCCAACAATATGAACAAACGTCAGCGTCAAGCCGATTACAATTCCCGCCGCGCTTTTAAATTTGTCGGTTCGCTCCGTGACGCACAAAATCGTGAAAATAAATATGAACGTGAGAATTATTTCAATAATGAGCGCGGGTACAATTCCGCCCGCACCGGCAACGGCGTTTGTGCCGAGCCCGCCGGTCATGTCAGCGATTGCCTCGGTTGAAACGAAAAATGCAAGCGTCGCCGCCGCCGCAATCGCGCCGACAATTTGCGAAATTACATAGAAGATAAAGTCTGTCACCGACATTCGTCTGTCAAGCAACATCGACAGCGACACCGCCGGATTTATATGGCATCCCGACACTCCGCCGATTGCATACGCCATCGCCACAATCGACAAACCAAACGCAAGCGCGACAGCCAAATGCCCGCCGCCAACCGCCGCGCCAAGCACAACGGCACTTCCGCAGCCCATAAACGTCAAAACAAAAGTGCCGATAAATTCCGCGCCGTACCTTTTCATAAACATCACCCTTCAAATTTTTTGCAAATGATACCATGCGCCGAGCAAATTCCGCAATACAGCGAACGCCTTGATTGCAGCAATTCCGGTGGAATTGCTCTTATTACTGATATATGTCAACAATCAGACTTGTATCGTCCCATCGAACTTCAAAGCCGGTAGCTTCAGATACGGCACGTACAGGAATCATCGTCCGACTGTTGATAATTTGCGCGGGAACATCTGTCGGCGCGGCATAACCGTCAACAATTATGTCGCTGCTACCGATTTGTACATACACGATATGCCCCTGCTTTACAAGTGACGCGGTTTGCGTTTGCTCATCCCAACCAACCGTAAAGCCTAACGCTTCCATGACCGCACGAAGCGGCACAAGAGTGCGGTTGCCGATGATAACCGGTTGCTGTTCGTCAGCGGGAATATAAACAAACTCACCCGATATGCGTATGCGCAAATTGCCGGCGTGAACATCAACGGCGGTTTCCGGTCGGAACAGCTCGTTAATCATTTCAACATCGAAAGTGAAAAAGTCGGAGCCGGAAACATTGCGCATATATTCATTTGCCGCGACAAAATCTTCTCGGCTGATATTAAAATCCCGAATGAAGCTGATAGCGATATTTTCTCTTTCTTCGTCGCTTCGCGAACGTCGCCACTGAATAAACTCCAACCTGCCGACAATCTCTGCAAAGGGTGCGGGCAAGTTATAAAACAGCGGATTGTAAACGTTTGCCATCCCCATTCCGAACTCATGGGCAAAGGGCGTGTTTTCCCATAAAAAATATTCGTTGATTAAATCGTTGTCGAAGGTGAAAATCAAATCCACGGGGTACAATTCGAACGACGAGCCTCCTCGTGCCGCACCGCCAAAATTTGCCCAAATTTGACGCAGCTCTTCGTTCGCACCGGTAAACGCCTCTTTGCTGATGTTGAAGTATTCGATAAAAGCAACTGCAATATTCTCATTTTCCCGCTCTTCCCAACTTCGCGAATCCGACCACGCAAAATAAGCATCGCTCCCCACGAGTTCAATAAAGGAGGCAGGCATGTCATTAAAGAGCGGCCTGAATCTTCCGACGTCAAATGCCCCCTCACTATAGTCGTCCGAAGCAAATACGTCATATCCCGTACTGTAAAGTGCCGCAAGCAAAAATATAAATATACTGATTTTTTTCATAATCATATACCATTCCATTCAACATTGTTTCCCTTCAACATTGCCGGACTTGAAACAAAAAGCCGCCCCGAATGAATTATACTGTTCATTCGAGGCGACGTCGAGTTGAGTGAATTATCTTGTGCGCATGAACTACTGTGCATGGAGAACATGAAGAATTGGCGCGTTGCCGCTTATCCGACAACGGCTCGGCGTATCATCTTCACTCAACCTGTCAACAAGCTCCACAAACTTGAATACGGCAACTCGTGATACAAAATATATTGCACTTCATGTTCATAGTCAGGCGGGTCAGAAAGCCACAGCGGAAAATGAAAGTTATCATTAACCAATTCCGGCATTTGAGATAAAGCTCCGCACGGGCTTATTAACGTTACATCCCCGCCGTACTCGAAAATTTGCACACCGAAATCATCCCATTGAGTTGTTGTAAGCTCATTTGTTTGAATGCGCCTCGGATACGGGCTTGGCGGACACTGACCCGGAATCGGTTTTTTTGTACAATCAGAACGTCAAGTTTCAGATATTTTTGCAAGATTGTGAAGAGTTACTGATTTTTCAAA
>WQVC01000126.1 GCA_009781765.1 Defluviitaleaceae bacterium
GCTAAACGACTAAAAACTTTGAAGGGGATGACACCTTATCAATTCATTGTCAAATCTTGGGGCGATAATCCCGACGTTTTTTTAGATGAACCGTGCCACCTCAATCTGGGACTTTACATCTAGTGGTTGTTATGTATAGCGAACGCCTTTGAGACTCGTGAAGGCGAGGCGGAAAATCGCGGGCTTTAACGTGTTTTCCGACGAAGCCTGAACGGACTTCTCAAGTGCGTTCGCGATAATGCCGCAATTCCCCGGCTATACATACTCGGGGAATTGTGACATCCGGGAACAGCTTTAGCGCACGACTTTGTAATCGCCGCGTTGCGCTGCTTCGTAATTTCCGCAACTTTTGCAGTTACTGCTGCTGTTGCAGTAGCTGCTTCTCCAACTGTCGTCCCGCTTTGCATTGGAATCATACGGAGTTACTCTGCATTCTTGCTTTGAAGGGTTAAAATACGGACACATATGCATAACCTCCTTTCCTCTGCTGTAAATTTACGCACAAAGCGTCGCATTCGGTAATGATTCAGTCAGGCTTTGCTTCACCTTGTTGTCAGGGTCGGAGCCCCATAGACCTTTTGATTTTTTTCCAGATGTGCCGAAAGATTTCTTTAGTTATATAGATGACAGCGACTCCAATACCCATAAATGCCATCAATACTCCGTCTGCTATAGTTTCTACTATAAATACGCTGACGTTTCTATCTCCTCCAAAGACTCCCTTCCAGTCTGCCCCGCGCAAGCCTTCAAAAGATATTAAAGCTATAATGGGGACACAGAGGATAATGAAGCCTAAAAAGCCAAAGAAAATGGTCGCGACGATAAGCGCAATAACGACTACAATTGCAGCTGCCACTAATTCGTTTGTCCATCTTTTTGCATTTTCTTTGAGGCATTGTTTTACGAGAGCAAAGTCCTTAGACTTTTCGATTTTTTTAAGTAATTCTTGGGCTCCCGGGTGTCCATCCTCGGCTGCTATTTCAAGCCACTCGCGGGCACCCTTCTCGTTACCCTGCGACGTATGCCAACTCATCATTTCCATCTGCGCCTCACCGTGGCCAAAAAGTGCTGCCGTTTCCATTAACTTCAAGGCTTCAGCCATCACATCGGCATCTTCTGTGGAAAAAGCGCGATACATCATGTCTAAAGCTGATTTGTATATCGCACTCTCAGCATTGGCATAACCCATATATGCTACCGATTCCATTAACTGAGAGGCTTCATCTCTCGTACGGGATTCGCCTTCAAATACACCACGAACCATCATGTCTAAAGCCGATTTGTATATAGCTTCCTTCTTGTCGTTTGTTTCAAACATATTGGCTTCCCGGGCAATTTTTTCAATTTTCTGTTCCAGTTCTTCAAGAACACGACGCTTTGCTTCCGAGTGTTCATTTTCTTCCGGCATTTCAGCGCGGGAATCAACATGCCCTGTATCGGACACTGCTTGCGTTGCAACGCTTTCAACAGGCGTTGGCGTTGTAACTTTATTGTCTGCTACAGGTTTTTGAGTTTTTTCAATAAACATTTTAGCTCTCGGGTGTCCGTTTTCTGCCGCCATTTTAAGCCAGTGAAGACATTTGGCGGCATCACTTTTTTGGAACAGCCCCGCCATTTCAAATTGAGCATTGACATGACCCATATTTGCGGCGTTTTCCATTAAACTCACAGCTTCGCTCATCATTGCGGTGTCTTTTTCAGACTTTGCGCGTTTCAGCATGTCGGAAGCCAACATGTATGCGGCGTCTTTTTCGTCCATTGTAACGACATCCTTTCGTAGTTTGCTTTGACTTGTTTACATCTGTCGGCATCATGCCGAAAATAAGTAAGGGGTGATTCCGTAAAATTAAAACGTTTTATACTACCCGATACAACCTCGACAACACCCTCCGGGAAAAAATTTTTTGCAAAAAACTTTCCCCGCAGCAGAGTGTTGAAAAATTGTCCGTTCGCATACGCTTGTTCTCGAAAACCGGACCGCCGGTTTCCTGTGAACTCGTCGCAGCTCACGGCACTTTTCAACACTCCCCCGCAGGTGCGCCGAAAACTAAAAAATGTGCAGGAACGGCGAAAAGCTCGCCATCACCTACACATTTTGGGACACCAAAAAAAATTGAATGCGCCGCACCTCTGAGAACAGCAAAACACAGTCCGTTCCGGGCATTGAACCGGAAACGAAAAATGTGCTAAACTGGACTTACGTGGTGGCGGGCACAGCCCGTGTGTGATAGGTGATGCCTGAACATCCCTACACGCGCCGTGGGGTGTTTGCGACACCTCACGGACGCTGCGATTTTTGTTGCAGATTTTTGTTGCAATCGAAGTGTAACATACCATGCACCACGGGCGCAATGATTATTTTTCCAAACAAAAAAAACACCCCAACCTGAACGCGGCGCACCTCGAATGCATTCGCATCCGTCCGGTTCAGGTTGTTGTGTTTTCTGTTTGCTTCACCGCAAAAAAAAGTAAGTCGGACGTCCTGTTGGCGGAACAAAGCTCCATGCGCCGCCGGCCGGCTGATGCGCAAGAAAGCGAGCATTTGTTCCTATGTTGTTGAACACGCACAGTTTAACCGAACATTGTTTCGCTGTCAAGTGTTTTGCAAATAAATTTTTTCGATTCAGGGGCGAGTGTGGTATGATTATTTCTGAATTTCCGTACGAAAGGGCGAATAATTATGTTCATAACGTGGGAAGAAGCAAAGCAAAAATATCCCGACAAGTGGGTTGTGTTCAGAAACCCTCAATACAAGGATATATTTCACATGGAGTTTATCGGCGGCGAGTTCGTGATGACTGCCAACAACCAAAAAGAACTTTTCAGCTCCATTCCGGAAGGCATCGGAAAATTTACGTCGCGACACACGAGGGAGGACGACGCGGTTGGAGTAGGGTTGGCAAAACTGTTCGGCCGAGTTTCTTGCGCCATGAAACTTGCGCATTTGAAGCATTTTGAGTATACTCCTCGGCAGAGAGTGCAGGTGTGATTATGATTGAAATCAAAAATTTGCACAAAACGTACATAAGTGACGGGCAGAAGGTCGAGGCTCTGAAAGGGCTTGACATTCAAATTGAAAGCGGAGAAATTTTCGGCTTTATCGGACTCAGCGGCGCGGGAAAAACGTCGTTGGTGCGATGCATTTCAACGCTTGAACCTGTCACCGCAGGGGAAATTCATATCGACGGCGTGGACTTAACCAAGCAACGCGGCAAAAATTTGCGCGAGCTTCGCAAAAAATTCGGCTTGGTTTTTCAGCATTTTAACCTGCTTATGAACTCCACCGTTTACAAAAACATCGAATTTCCCATGAAAATCGCAAAAATCCCCAAAGAGCAACGGCGCGAAAAAATTTTGGAGCTGTTGGAGCTTGTCGGGCTGTCGGACAAAATAGATGCGTACCCGTCGCGGCTTTCCGGCGGGCAAAAACAGCGCGTGGGAATAGCACGCGCCCTTGCCGCCGACCCGCGTTTTGTAATTTGCGACGAGGCAACGTCGGCACTCGACCCCGCAACAACGATGTCAATTTTGCATCTCATCAAGGATATAAACCGAAAACTGGGCATCACCTTCATTGTAATTACCCACGAAATGCACGTAATCAAGGAAATTTGCACAAAAGTTGCAATCATGGAGGGCGGACACATAATCGAACACGGCAACGTTGTTGACATGTGCGTTTGGCCGAAAACAAGCACCGCCAAAGAATTTTTCCGAACCGCCGAAATAAATCTGAATAACACCGCCTACGAACTTGCGCGAAAAAGCCCGGGGAAAATCGTCAAAGCAACGTTTATCGGAAACAACGCCCCCGACCCGTATATCTGCAACGTTATACGCCGTTTCGACGTCGAAGTTGCAATTTTGGGCGGGCATATTCAGGAAATTAACGAAACCGTTATCGGCGTCCTGATAATAAAAATCAGCGGAACGGATTCCGCTGTTTCGGAGGCAATCGCCTATCTGAACGATGCCATTGAAAAAACAGAGGTAATTGATTATGCAGCCTGATACTTTCAGTCCGGAACATTTTCGCGAACTTTGGAACATTCTTTGGCCTGCCACTTTGGAAACTTTGTATATGGTGGGCTATTCGAGTTTGTTTTCCATTTTAATCGGTACGCTTATCGGCGTGGTTTTGTTCATCACCTCGAACGAAGTGTTGTGCAAGCAAAATATTTTCACAAGCATCATCAACAAAATTTTGGGCTTAATCGTAAATATCGGGCGCAGCATTCCGTTTATTATTTTGATTATTGCCGCCGCGCCCCTCACGCGACTTATTGTAGGCACGTTTATCGGCACGGAAGCCGCCGCAGTTTCGCTCACAATTGCGGCGATTCCTTTTGTTGCGCGGCTTACGGAATCAACGTTTGCGGGGCTTGACAAGGGCGTTGTTGAAGCCTCCGTTGCCTGCGGCGCGTCGCTTCCGCAAACAATTTACAAGGTGATTATTCCCGAAACTTTGCCCGTTCTTATCCTAAACTATACCGTTGCTGTCGTTAATTTAATCGGATTTTCCGCGATGGCGGGCGTTATCGGCGGCGGCGGTCTCGGCGACGTTGCGCTGCGACACGGCTTGCAACGCTTCCGAACGGACATGCTTTTCGGAACGGTTATAATTTTGGTGCTTATTGTTCAAATTGTTCAAATCGCGGGCAATTTTTTTGCTAAGGTAACGGATAAGCGATAATTTTTTTCGACACCTCATTTTCAGGGGCTTCGCCCCCGAACCCCCACCCGCTTTTTAAAAAAGCGGGGCAAAAATTTTATCAAAAACCGCGCATCGCGCGGTTTTTATAGTTTTTGTCGAACTTTTAAAGGGCGCAGTGAGCGAAGCGAGCGTTTCCCGCGCCACCCTCCAAAAAGTTCGTGGGGGCGCGGGGGCGAAGTCCCCGCAAATCCCAAAACACGCTTGACATATATGTTTGCGGAGGAGTAATATTTTCCGCAAACATTTTTTTTGGTAGTGAGCGAACCGATTACGCGGCATAGCCCGCTGTTCGCTTCATAGAGTGCGTTCACTATAAAAATTTTGAAGGGAATGGTATGTAATGAAAAATTTTTTTGTTTTGGCGGCAGTCGTTTTTATGATGACGGCGTTTGCGGGGTGCGGGTCGCCGGATTCGGACGTTTTGCGAATCGGCGCGTCGCCGGTTCCGCACGCGATTATCTTGGAGTACATCGCGGATGAACTCGCGCAACAGGGTGTTGCGATTCAAATCATTGAGTTTTCCGACTTCACGCTTCCGAATCCCGCGCTTTTCGACGCGCAAATTGATGTGAATTATTTTCAGCATCGCCCGTTTTTAGAGCGTTGGATTGACGACAGCGGCAACGAACTCGCCTACATCGCAAGCATTCACATCGAACCCATGGGAATTTATTCTCAAAATTTGACCGATTTGTCGCAAGTGCCGCAGGGCGGCCGCGTTGCAATTCCCAACGACGCCACAAACGGCGGTCGCGCACTTATGATTCTTGAAAGCGCAGGTCTTTTGGGCTTAACCGAGGGCATCGGAATTCGCGCAACCGTACACAACATTGAGTACAATCCGCTCGGCCTGACCGTCGTTGAACTTGACGCGCCGCTTGTGCCGGTCGCGCTCGGCGAAGTTGACATCGCCGTCATTAACACAAATTTCGCGCTCGGAATCGGCCTCAACCCCACGCGCGACGCCCTTTATATGGAACCCACCGATTCGCCCTTTGCAAATATTTTGGCAACCCGCACCGAAAACGCAAACAGCGAAGCCGTGCAAATTCTTGCCGACACTCTTCGTACCGAGCGCGTTCGCAATTTTATTCTCGAACGCTTCGAAGGCGCGGTTGTGCCGGTGTTTTAAATGAAAAAGCCTGTAAAAACAGTGATTATCGCAATTGCCGCAGTGTCGGCAATTGCGATAATTGCGGCAATCATTGTTATATCGGTAATCGCGCTCACAGTCGCGATTTTTTTTCCGATAAGCACTCCGTCGCCGGGGTTTCCGCGTGATTTACTGTCGAATTTTGATAATTACAAGCGTTATTTAACGCCGGCAGTTGAAATTATTCGAGAAGACACCGCCGTATTTGCGGGACGCGGACCGGAATATTATTTTTCGTGCGACGGATTCACCGCCGAAGAATTGGAGATATTAAATTCGGCGCGACAGGGGGCGGGTTACGCTTTAAGCAGCATCAGTCGGCGCGGCGATGTTGTAGTTTTCACGTGGACGGTTGGCGGAAGATATGCCGTTGGCGGCACCGGCTTTGTGATGTTGTACTATTTTCCGAACTGCTTCGAAGAAGTGGTTGCGGCTGAGCGCGGTTGGAGCGACGCCTTTGTACAGCGGGGCATTCAAACGCGAGAACTCGGGCAATTTCGCGACAATTGGGCATTTTGGGTTATTTACGGCACAGATAATCTCCTGAATATTCGCTTGCCTTCGCACGACGAAATACGGGGGATTCATACCGACTTGCAGTCCGGCGCGCTTTAAAAACGCGGTTTTTTTGCAGCAAGACCGCGTCGGTTTTTTCTCGCACTCCGGATAATGATTTTTTTGCGTATTCTTTCGCATATTCTATTGAAAGCTGCCGAAAGAAATGCTATACTACGCATATGGAGAGTTACCGAAGTGGTCATAACGGGGCGGTCTTGAAAACCGTTTGGGGGCAACCCCGCAAGGGTTCGAATCCCTTACTCTCCGAGGTGAAAAAGCCTGTAATTTCAACGATTACAGGCTTTTTTCTATTCTTTTTTGCGAAGTTGAAAATGGTAACATTTAACTTTCTTGCCGCCGTCTGCCGCTCGAATGTTACAATTATGTTACAAATCCTTGATTTGGAAGCGTTTTCCATTCAATCGTTTTTATTTTAAGTTAGTTGACGTAAGTTTATCTAATTATGCCGCCCAAATGGACGGCAGAGCGTGAAAAGTTGATTGCGGTGGTAACTTTTCAGAGTGGTGCAGTCGGCAACCGTCGGCGGCGACGACGGAGGGGCTTGTCGCCGTCCTTACATATTGTCAACGCCATGTACTGCAATGGATTAGGCGAATGGGCGGCGGCTCATGCCAGCCGCCTTGTGTGCCGACGGCTAACC
>WQVC01000127.1 GCA_009781765.1 Defluviitaleaceae bacterium
TTGTCGCACATTCCCTCGAAGCCGGAGGCGAAGCCTCTTTTTGCCGGGGACGCATGTAAGTTGTCGCACATTCCCTCGAAGCCGGAGGCGAAGCCTCTTTTTGCCGGGGACGCATGTAAGTTGCCGCACATTCTCTCGAAGCCGGAACAGTCTCCGAGGCTGGTTTTCCGGCGCATCAAAAAACCCGTAAGCAGCTGTGAACTGTTTACGGGTTTTTTATTACACAGGAATTTGTTCCGGCTTCGAGGGAACGTGCGGCCTCCGACTCTTGCACCCGGCGAAAAGAGGCTTCGCCTCCGGCTTCGAGGGAATGTGCGGCCTCCGACTCTTGCACCCGGCGAAAAGAGGCTTCGAGGGAATGCGCGGCAACTTGCATATGCCCCCGGCGTTCAACGCGCGCTTGGCGTGCTAATATCGCCTGTAGAGTCCTATAACTTTGCCCAAAACCTCGCATTCGCGGGTTCGGATTGATTCGAACGCGGCGTTTGCCGGGTCGAGGCGAATAAACTCGCCGTCGCGATAGAATGTTTTTACGGTGGCGGAATCATCTATGAGGGCGATTACAATATCGCCGTCGATTGCGTCCTGCTGTTGGCGCACAAGAACAAGGTCGCCGTCGAAAATTCCTTCATCCGTCATGGAGTCGCCTTTTACGTGCAACATGAAACATGAGTCGTTCTTTACATAATCAATAGGAATGGGAAACGTGTCCTCAATGTTTTCATCCGCCAAAATCGGCACACCTGCCGCAACGCGCCCCACAATCGGCACATTTACAAGCTCGCGCCCTCCGCTGTAGAAATCCTCTTCCAAAATTTCCGTCGAGCGGTTTTTTGACGGCGAGCGGCGGATATATCCTTTGCGCTCAAGAGTTTCGAGATGCGCGTGAACCGTTGACGTCGAACTCAGCCCCACGGCGTCACAAATTTCACGTACTGTTGGCGGATAGCCGTTTTTGCGAATCTCGGCTTTCAAAAAATCCAACACTTTTTGCTGTTTTGCAGATAATTTTCCTGTCATAAAATATCACCCCTTTGCATACCCAAGGATACCACAACCCCGCACCTGTTGCAAACGTTTGTTCATTGTGCAAATCAAGACATTCCGCGCATTATGAAAAACGCCGCAATCAGTGCGACCGCTGCAATTGCGGCGGTCAGCATGATTACCACTTGCAATGTATGCGAAGTTTTTGTCTCTTCTGATTCTTTGTAAAGCCCCGCCGCCTTTAACGCGCCGGAAACTTTTTTGTACAGCAAAATTGCCAAAAAGGCGTTCAAGCCGTTTTTCATCAAATTAAACGGCAAAAGTGCGGGCAACATTATTGATATAACGGCTTCGCGGGTGATATGCGGCGCGTATAGCGGAATAATCCAATAATTCCACAAAAGCATCACCGCCGTCGCAAAAATCGCACCCGCCGCAAGCCCCAACGCCGCCCCGGTTATGTTGCGCTTCTTGGAATAAAAAATTGCCGCAGTGCATGTAAACGATGCGCTTGCAACGGTGTTCATTAACGCGCCTATCGGCCCGGATTCGCTTACTGTTACCATGTCCAACAGCGCGACGGTTACGGACATCAGCAGCGCGGCGACCGGCCCGAATAAAAATCCGCCGAATAAAATTACAACGTCTTTCGGGTCGTACGTCAAAAAAGGCGCGAGGGGAAACGCGCCCCGAATGCGAAACATTGCGCCCGCTACAAACGCCATCGACGTAAGCATTGCCAAAGCCGTAAGTTTTTTTGTACGATTGGTTTCCATAATGCACATTTTAATCGGAAGGTGATAATTTTGCAAATTTTATTAACAATTGCGTACGACGGCACAGACTATGCCGGATGGCAACGTCAAAATAATGCCGTTGCGGTACAGGAAAAAATTGAGGGCGCGTTAAGCGCGATTATCGGGCGGGAAGTTATCGTTCGCGCCGCAAGCCGCACAGATGCCGGCGTTCACGCGCTCGGGCAACGGGCGTCATTTTTCGCGCCGGATTTGCGCGTACCTCTCGAAAAATTGCCGCAGGTTCTGAACGGGCTTTTGCCCGCCGATATTTCCGTTACTGCGGCGTTGCCGGTTCCCGAAAATTTCAATCCGCAATTTGACGCGAAAAAAAAGACTTACATTTACACAATACAAAATTCGCCGAATCCTCTCACGGCGAGATACCGCGCGTTTGTTCCGCAGGCGTTGGATATTTCCGCGATGCAAACGGCGGCGGCGCATTTTATCGGGCTTCACGATTTTGCGGCGTTTTGCGCAACCGGCGGCAGCGCGAAGACGACTGTGCGGGAAATTTTTGAATGTGAAGTTTTTAAAGATAAAGTTTTCGGGGACTCCGTCCGGGATGCATGGGCGAGCAGTCCGCCGCAAGGCGGACGACCAGCCCCCGAACCCCGTCAAGGGGGCAACGCCCCCTTGACCCCTTCATTGAATCCGCGTTTCACGCGGATTCGGGATGAGGTGTGGGGTGATTCGTGCATAGAAATTTATGTAACCGGCGGCGGATTTTTGTACAACATGGTGCGCATAATTGCGGGAACGCTTGTTTATGTGGGGTTAGGCAAAATTTCGCCGGAGGATGTTCCCGGAATTATTGCGTCGAAAGACCGCGCGCGGGCCGGGAAGACCATGCCGCCGCAGGGGTTGGTGCTTGCGGCGGTAGAGTATGACATCGCGCGAGCTTGAGACGTCTGTTCAGATGCCGCCGGTACGCAAATCAAATTGATTCACTATACACAGCAGATGCGTTACCGAGGTGAACGATTCCCGGAAAATTTCCAGGAAAAATTCCTGGAACGGTTCCGGATATCATGGTATGAGAGTTGAAGTATACTTGCTTTGCAACCGAGAAATTAACGGTCGCTTCCATGCCAAAGGACGTTGTTTGCCATCTCAGGAAGGGGTTCGCCCTGAAACTGACCGCACCGCTCCGTGCCGAAGCCGCTGTGAAACGGTTGCGCCTTGTAACACCGCAACACCATGCTTCACCCGTACCACCCGCAACACCTGTACCACCCGCCGCAACATATGAAAGCGGGCGGATGCATTCGGACACGGCCGACCGAATGTTGACGCCCATGTGTACACCTTTCGTCCGTTGCGGCACATCGCCGAAGTTTCCCGGGGCTTCGGTTACTTACTTAAAACAAATCAATAAAAAAGAATCGCGAAGCGAGCAAAGGCGTTCCGCAAGGGGAGAATTCCCTTTACGGCGTGTTTTTGCTCGCTTTAAATTTTATTTTACAGCGAACGACCGTGAGAACCGTGAAGGCGAGGAGGAAAATTGCGGGTTTCTCAAGTGCGTTCGCGCTGTGCTTCTGCGGGAAAAAATTTTTTTGATGATTTTTGCAAAAATATACAAATTGTGGATGTTCAACGGTAAAACGAAGTGGTACACTATGCTAAATGCTTTGTTCGAAAAAATGACTGCACAAAGCGAACGCCTCTGAGAATCGTGAATGCGAGGCGGAAAAGCGCGGACAATGACGGGCGCACTTCGCCCGCACATTTCAGCGCATTTTCCGACGACGCCTGAACGGGTTTCTCAAGTGAATTTGCGACAAGGGGGGCTTGACAAATGCGTTACGTCATGCAAACAAATAGTAGTGTTGCCGCCGCCAATTTTGCCGACCCCGAAAAAAGCAGCATATTACATAAAAGACCGTTTTTTGCGTTCATTACAGCAAAAAACGGTCTTTTATGTTCGAGTGAAGCAAAAACAAAAACAGGAAGGGGGCGTGTTTAATGAATAAAAGGTGCTGATTTTCGATAATCGTCGAATATGAGTTACAACAATTCAGAAAGGAGACTCGTTTAGTGAAAAAAATGCTAATCGCACCAATGTTGTTGATTTTATTAGCAGCCTGCACACAGCAACCACCGCCCGAAGTGCTGCGCGGACCGAACTTACCGTACAGAGTATGGGCGAGTTGGGAAGAAATGAAAGAGGTTTTAGGCGACCACTATTTATATCCGGCGTATCTGCCGGAAGCTATCAAACGAGATGAGCATGTTTTTAAATTCTCCGATTACAACTTTGTTCCGAGAGATAGTGATAGCGACACGTTGTTTTTTGGATACGGCGTTCATTACCATAGTAATCGGCAGAATGACAGCATCTTTATTAGTGCCACTGACGAGAACAGGAACGCTCATCAACCAAGCAACGTCATGTTCCCCGTCCCATTCCACGGTCGGTTTCAAGAAAGTGACCGTTTTGACGAACATGCCGTAACAATCGGAGACATTGATGTAGAGTTTGCTTCGTTTTATGCTGTTTTTCCGCCACCTGATGGCGAAAGTAACCCGGATGTATGGTTCAGGCATCATGCGCGAAACGGAAGGGCGATTCTTTATACTTTCGAGATAGATGCCGTAACGTATAAGATGTCATGGGTTCAGTTTAATGTTGAGGATAAGCATGACGACAACGAGTTGCGAGAAGCAATGCTCAGGGTCGCAAGGTCTATTATTGAGCAAGTGAGAGAGGTTGAATGATTATGAAAAATTTTTTGAGTATATTTTTGATTTTTATACTGTTAAACGTATTTGCAATGCAAATTTCAGCACAAGACAGGCATAGCACAACCGGCCCTGCGCTCGGGATTGATGCGTTTACGTTTGACACCGGTGCTTTTGTGTATAACGATTATGTTTCCGCACTTGAAATTGATATTTTTGCGGCACTGGTTAGCGACGGCGCAAATGTTATAAACCCACAGACGGTGGAAGTGCTTTATGATTTAAGTGGTAATCCGGCTTTTCTAATTGCAGACATTGTGCCGCACGGCTTTGCAATTGTGTTTCGACGCTCCGCTGAAATAAGCGAAATAATCATTTCAGAGGGTGCTGTAAACCCGTATATATATGCAAGAGGTCGTAAAATCTATGCAGGTCCGATGGCATATATAGATTTTTACGGCGGGGTTTATACACACCTGTTAACCGGACGAGAACTGAGCGATGGTAATGTCCGGCATATGCAATCAGCTACCGCAATCGTACTTAATGACCTTCCCGAACCCCCTCTCATTCGGCCGTTTTCCGTTGCCGGCGAACGTCGAATCAGCAATCAACGCTTCATCCAAAACGCAGGGTTTGGAAGAAACGTATCGGGAACGTGCGGCCAGATAGCCTCAAGCATTATGCTTGTTTACTACGAAAAACTTGAGCGAGCAAACGGTCGTCCGGCGGGCAGAGTTGTTCCGCAACACCTGTTTCCACCTGATAGAGAGCTGTGCGAAAATCTTCACGATGAAATGATTGCGCGCATGGGAGGAGGGGGGACACCGACATTCACTGTAAGGACGGGATTAAACAGCTATTTCAACGATGTTGCACACCCGGAGCGCAGAGCTTTAAGGATGAATGCTACTTCATTCAGCACAGACGCAGTTAATCTTGCAGTCAATGAGATTAGGGCAGACAGACCGCTAATTGTCGGCTCAAACAGCCGCCCTCCATCAGATTTTGGCAGCAACATAAATTTTGCAGACCACTGGATGGTGGCGTATGGATACAGGACGCTTGGTGGCACGGTTACGCATCTCATTGTTCATGCAGGGTGGCATCCCGGCACGGCACGATATGTTGAAGCGGCTGTTTTCGAGGGGTGGTTCACTCACGGCGGGTGCGTCGTGATAATAAGACCTCCCATCACCCCTCTCCCTCCCCCGGACTCACAGCGTAATGCCGGCACAAGATTAGAACTCAGACGACATGTAATACCGGCACAAACCGCCGCTAATAACCGATGGATAAGTACCGACACTCGCGTCGCTACTGTTGCAAGTTCAGGGCGCGTTAGTTTTGCCGGTCCCGGCGTTGTAACAATTACTCATATAAACCTTGACGACGGCGGCAGGACTTTTTTTCACTTTACTGTTTCACAACCCATGCGGAGTGTACGGTTGGACAGCCTTACCGCACAACAAAGACGTTTGAGGGTAAACAGAAACGGCACCGGCGGGCAAACACTTCAGCTTCGCCCAACATTAAATCCGCTTAATACAACGGCATTGCCTCTTCGTTGGTCATCTTCCGATACTCGGGTGGCAACAGTTAATCAAAACGGCTTGGTAACAGCAAGAGGGCAAGGCAGAGCAGTAATAACAGTTACCGACTCAAGCGAAAATCGCAGCGCAAGAGTTACCGTCAACGTGGCATATAATCCGGAGAGAATAGCTCTCAGCCGCAGCGGAACGCAGGTTTTTGACATACTGCTTGCAACAAATCGCAGCGTCCGACCGAGAGTTGATTTTACCCCGGACAGAGCGCAAGGGCTTTGCCGTGACGCGCAAAGAAATATTACATGGACATCGTCAAACCCTAATATTGTTGCCGTAAACGCACGAGGAACGGCAACCGCTCGCGCACCCGGTTCCGCAACAATCACAGCTACAACTGTAAACGGGATTACCGCACGATATATCGTAACAAGTGTTGTGCCTGTTTCGTCGGTAAGAATTGCGCCGTTAACGTCCTCGCAACTCGAAGCAATGACGGTTGATTCCAACGGACGCGGAAGAAGCACACAGCTTTTCGCGACTGTTACGCCTGCCAATGCCACGCACCGGCATATCACATGGACATCTTCAAACCCTAATGTCGTTTCCGTCAACAGTGACGGCGTCGTTACCGCGCGAGGAGTAGGCACTGCAAGAATCACTGCCACTACCCCTGCCACCGGTGCGCAAAGGGCGCGAAGCACAAGTATATCAATTCGCGTACGGCAACAGTGATTGCCGGAACAACTCCAACACCTGTACCACCCGCCGCAACATATGAAAGCGGGCAGACCCGTTCGGACACGGCCGACCGAACGTTGACGCTCATGTGCACACCTTTCATACAACGCGGCAACGCGGAGCGAAAGCCCCGCACACCCGAAGTTCCCGGGACTTCGGTTACTTATAGCGAACGCCGGTGAGAACCGTGAAGGCGAGTCGGGAAATCGCGGGCTTCTGCGCGTTTTCCGACGAAGCCTGAACGGGCTTCTCAAGTGCGTTCGCGATAGAAGAATGAAACAA
>WQVC01000128.1 GCA_009781765.1 Defluviitaleaceae bacterium
CCGAGAAGGCGAGGCGGGAAACGCGGGCTTCTGCGCGTTTTCCGCCGAAGCCTGAGCGGGCCTCTCAAGTGCGTTCGCGACAATGCATAGCCGACGGGACGCTTCTTAATTTGATTCACTATAAATTTCAGCCGAAAGCCCGGGCATTGAAGACAACGTCAACACGCCGCCGAATTATTTTACCTCCGGCAACGTCGCAAAGCCCTTTTCGAGGTCTTCATCCGTGGGGACGCAGTCGTTCATTGCGCCGGCGTTGAAACTTTGATACGCGCTCATGTCAAAGTAGCCGGTGCCGGTTAAGCCGAAAAGAATCGTTTTGGCTTCGCCGGATTTTTTGCACGCCAACGCTTCGTCGATGGCGCATTTTATTGCGTGGGAACTTTCCGGCGCGGGAAGCGTTCCTTCCGTTCGGGCGAAGGTTACTGCGGCGTTAAATACTTCGGTTTGCGTGTAGGATTTCGCCGAAATGTGTCCGTCGTGATACAACTTTGATACTATCGGACTCATTCCGTGATACCGCAAGCCGCCGGCGTGGTTGGGGGAGGGGATGAAGCCGCTCCCGAGCGTGTACATTTTGATGAGCGGCGTCATGCGGCCGGTGTCGCCGTGGTCGTAGGCGTAACGCCCGCGAGTGAGGCTCGGGCAACTCGCCGGCTCGACCGCGATAAACTCCGTCTGCGTGTTTCCGCGCAATTTGTCTGCCATAAACGGCGAAATCAGTCCGCCCAAATTCGAGCCGCCGCCCGCGCATCCGATAATTACATCCGGTGCGATGTCGTATTTTTCAAGCGCGAGCTTCGCTTCAAGCCCGATAATCGACTGATGCAACACAACGTGGTTCAAAACGCTGCCCAATACATAACGATACCCGTCGGATTTTGCCGCCGTTTCCAGTGCTTCGGAAATCGCGCAACCGAGACTTCCGCCCGTGCCGGGGTTTTCCGCCAGAATTTTCTTGCCGACGTCCGTTGTTTCCGACGGCGAAGGAATCACCTTCGCGCCGTATGTTTCCATCAAAATTTTGCGATACGGCTTTTGCTCGGCGGAGGTTTTCACCATATACACAACCAAGTCGAG
This sequence comes from Defluviitaleaceae bacterium, assembly GCA_009781765.1. GTDB lineage: Bacteria > Bacillota > Clostridia > Lachnospirales > WQUN01 > WQVC01. The sequence goes on from WQVC01000128.1 coordinate 1,078, forward strand.
CCCGAAAAACGCACACGCCATCGACAACGCACTGCCCCATTGCCCGGCACCGGTTTCCGTCGTAACGCCTTTTAACCCCTGCTTCTTGGCATAAAACGCCTGCGCCGCCGCCGAATTCAGTTTGTGACTGCCCGACGTATTGTTGCCCTCGAATTTATAATACAATTTCGCCGGCGTTCCCAGTGCTTTTTCCAAACAATACGCACGCACAACCGGCGACGGACGATACATACTGTAAAAGCTCAAAATTTCCTCGGGAATGCGAATAAATTCATCGGTTTTGTTCAATTCCTGCTCGATTGTTTCCTTGCAAAAAACGCCGAGCAGACCCTCTTTCGGAACGGGTTCTCCGTTCGCCGGGCTTACAAACCCCGGAACATTGGGCATTACGGCTTGCAGATTATGCCAACTTTCGGGCATTTCCTTTTCACTGAGGTAAATCTTGTACGGAATCTCGGACATTTCGTTCACTCCTAATCTCATGCCGCTTGCGAGGGCGAAGCCCTCTTGCGGCACAACTGTTCTGATGAAAAATGAAGTTCACATTTTTCACACTTTTTGAGAAAATTCTACCGGAAAAATTTTTTTGTGTATATGTTTTGAACCTTGGGCTCCGCCCAAACCCGGAAACTTTTGAAAAAGTTTCATCAAAACTTTAATAAAAATCGCGCATTCGCGCGATTTTTGTAAAAATTTTGAGGCCTTTCGGGGGAGCTTTTTTAAAAGTTCCCCCGAAAGCGGAATAAAAATTTTTTAAAACCTATTTCGGTAACTATTCAGCTGCCGATAGGTTTTTGCCGAGTTTACAAATCCGTCAAAATGTACTAGAATGACGGTAATTTCGGGGGGAGGCGTTTATGTGAAATATTTAAAATTCTTGAAACATTTGAAGTTTGCGATGTTTTTGATTTTCGCGCTCGGGTTCATCGCATTTTTTGCAACAAGCGCGGAGGCTGTTGATATATTTTTCGAACATCGCGTGTCGGAGGAGATTTCTCGCGGCGTTATTTACGAGCAAAATCGCTTGATGACGAGCCGCGGAATGCTCGACGTTCACGTGCTTCTTGTTGACGTTAGCGCGCCGTTTATAAGCATCGCGCCGGTGCCGAGTTCGAACGAGCTGGGTCTGCGCGAACCTACGTCGCGACTTCTGACAAACGCCGGCGCGATTGCCGGCATCAACGCGGACTTTTTCGATATGACGCGACGGCACTCTACATACTTCGGGCCGATGGTTCGCGACGGCGAAGTTCTTGCGCTGCGGCGCGGCGGCGGATATTCGGCAACTTTCTTCCTCGACGCGCGAAACAATCCCTTTTTCCGCTACATGACGACGCAAATGAGCATCTATTCCAACGGCGTGTTTTTAACGAACATCGCCGCATATAATTCAATCGGGGCGAACATCACATCGCCCGTAATCGTGAGCCGCGCGGCTGTTTACGACACCGCCGACATCGACGCGCGAGTTGCCTACACGCTCAAAGTTGTTGTGCAAAACGGTGTCGTGACGGAAGCAACTTTTTCCACCGTCGAAACGCCGGAAAACGGCTTTGTTATCATTGTGCCGCACGCATCGCTTCCTTATTATGAGCGGTTTTTAACGCAGGGCGCGCGGGTGGATTTTAATATCAGCACCGACCTCAACGTGGATTTTTCAAACATAAGTTCGGCAATCGGCGGCGGCGCGGTCATTTTGCGAAACGGCGTAATTACCGAACCCGCAGGGGTTCAGCCCAATGCGCGGCATCCGCGAACCGCTGTAGGCGCGTTGCGCGACGGACGAATCATTTTGATGGTTGTTGACGGGCGTTCGCATTCAATCGGCGTAACGCATACCGAACTCGGCGCGATTTTGCGCCACTACGGCGCGGTTGACGCAATGCACATGGACGGCGGCGGCTCAACGACAATGGCGGCTCAACGCCCCGGCGAAAATTTGGCGGTGCTGAACACGCTTTCCGACGGCTCGCAACGCTCGGTAACGAACGCGCTCGGCGTTTTCGACAACTCTCCGTTGGGCGAACTTGCCGGCATAAGAATGATTCCGGCGGAAAATCGTGCAGTGCAGCTCGTGCCTCTGCAAGTAAATGTTTTCGGCGTTGACCGGTGGGGAAATCGCCTTGAAATCGACCGAAACCGCGTGGAGTTTCATATCAGCCCGGAACTCGGCTTCTGGAACGCCGGCGTTTTCACTCCCCTGCGAACGGGGCGAATCCGCCTTTTTGCAAGCTACGGCGAGTTCCGCGCATACACCGACCTCGACGTTTTCTCCCTTGCGGAACTTCAGCCCCACACCGACAAAATAAATCTGCTTATCGGCGGGCAAGCGGCTCTGCGTTTTTCCGGCATAGCAATCGACGGCTCGCACATTAACATTCCGGAAGTCACGTCGCTGCGAGTGTCGCCGGAATATCTGGGCGTTTTTGAAAACGGCTCTTTTGTTGCGCGAAACGGCGGCGTGGGTTATATTCAAGCCGCAATCGGTTCGATTACAGCGTATATTCCCGTCAGCGTCGGCGGATTTCCGTGGCCGATTGACATGTTCGGCGGCACATATCTGAGCTTTTTAAGCGTCCCGCAGGAATTTGTTTCAACGGAAGTTTCCGTCCGAAACGCGGACGGCCGCAACATCATTGCTCTGAATTATTCAATCGGGCGAACCGCCGCAACTCAAGCATCATATGTAACGTTTTATCCGGCACTCGAACTTCCCGGCGACCCGGTTGCCGTTCGCATGGATTTCTACGGCGACAACTCAGGGCATTGGCTTCGTGCGCGAGTGCGCGACGCCGACGGCGAGTTTCATAATATTACTTTCGCACGGCATGTTGATTTTTCCGGGTGGCAAACAGTAACCGCGCCCCTCCCGAACGCGCCCGCCCCCTTCACTCTCGACAGGCTTTATCTCGCCGAGCTTGAATCTTTCGAAGAAACAAGCCACAGCGTTTTGTTTTATAATCTTCGCGTTTTGTTCACGCCGAATCATAATATTCCGGTGCCGCGCGGTACGGTTTTCCAAGACCGCCTTCGCACGGATTCGCCTCCGCAAGGCGCGACTTTGCACGAATTTGCAATTCCGGAGGAAACCGTTTTCAGCGTATCCGCCTCGTACGCCTTCGCCGTCGCGCACGTTACCGCCTACGGCGGCAGCATTCGCGCCGCAAACAGCTATCAATGGCGCGACCTTTTGCCCAACATTCGGCGGCTCAACTCGCCGTACGTTGTAATTCTGCTCGACACGAATAATTTCGGCAACCGCGCCGAACGCGACCTTTTCCACCTCGCAATGACGGAACTTCACAACGATGGGCGACTTGTTTTTGTAATCACCCCCGGCGACGAACCCGCGCTGACCATGCGCGACAATATCAGATACATCCGCGTTACCGACGGCGTAATTCGTTTTTGGACGCAGGACAACAGGGTTTGGTGGTCAAATTGAAAATAGGCATCCCTAAAGCATTTTTATATTACAAATATCAAATCATGTGGCGCAGTTTTTTTGAAGAACTGGGCTTTGAAGTCGTTGTTTCGCCGAACACGAACAAAAAAATTCTCGACATGGGAATCAACTCCTCCATCGACGAAAGTTGCACTTCCGCAAAAATTTACATGGGACACGTCGAGTGGCTTATCGGCAAATGCGACGTTATTTTCGTGCCGCGCGTTGTAACTTTCGAGGACGGCGACGCAACATGCACAAAATTTTACGGCATTTACGATATTGTTCGCGCGACATTCCCCGACGCAAATTTCATCGGCTATTCCATCGACTACGACGAAAAACAAACCGAGCGCAAGGCATTTATGAAACTCGGCTCAAATTTAATAAATTTATACCAAAACATCGGGGACTCCGCCCCCGAACCCCCGCAAGGGAGCAACGCCCCCTTGACCCCGATTGAAAAACCGCGCAAAGCGCGGTTTTTCGGAAAAGTTTTGAGGGGGTCCGGGGGAACTTTTTCAAAAGTTCCCTCGGGAAGGGTTATAAAAAAAGCCTACGAAAACGCTGTCGCCGCGCTTGAGGAATTTGAAAAAAATCTTGAGTCGCGGCAAGAAGCGGTGCTGCAAAGCGAAGGGCTGAAAGTGCTGGTTGTGGCGCACCCGTACAATATATATGATAAGTTGATTGGCGAACCGATTGTGCGAACGCTGGAGGAGCTTGGCGCGAACGTGCTGTACGCCGACGTGCCGGACAGTACGAGCATGTGCGGCAAATCCAAGGCGTTGGCGCGAAGCATGTACTGGCGTTACAACAAGGAGCTGACCGGCTCGGTTGAATATTACAAAGATAAAATCGACGGCATAATTTTTATGACGACGTTTCCGTGCGGGCCGGATTCTCTGGCAATTGAGCTGATTATGCGCAAAATAAAAGATGTCCCCATGACGAATTTGATTATCGACTCGAATTTCGGCGAGGCGGGGCTTAACACACGCATCGAAAGTTTCATTGATATTTTGGAGGCGAAACGTGCATAAAATTTCGTTCCCGCACATGGGAAAGTATCATGTTGTCATAAAGCGGCTGCTTGAAGAATTGGTCGGCAAGTACGGCGAGGTGCTTTCCGCGCCGGCAATTACAAAACGCACAATCGAACTCGGCGCGAAGCACAGCCCCGAGTTTGTTTGCATTCCGTTCAAATATAATTTGGGCAATTTTATTGAAGCGTTGGAACTTGGCGCGAACGTGCTTTTTCACACCTCCGGCGATTGCCGAATGGGCTTTTATAATGAAGTGCAGGAACAAATTTTGCGCGACCTCGGCTACGATTTTCGGCTGTGCATTTTGGAAACGAACAGCCGAAACCGCAGTTTTAACGATTTTTATCGGATGTTCAAGTCGCTTAATCTGCGCCTCACGCGAACGAAAACGGTTCGTGCGATTGCGTTTGCGATTCGAATAATTTTTGCGATGGATAAAATCGAAGAGTACGTGCGCAAAAATACCGGCTTCGCCCCGGACGATATTTTGGAGAAAATCGAAAAGCAATTTCTGGCGGAAGTTGCGCAGGCGCGAAGTGTTTTTCATGTTGGGCGAATTTTTCGGCGATACATGCGGCGGCTTCGGGCTGTTCCGCTTAATAAGCCGAACAACCCCGTGCGAATCGGGGTTGTGGGTGAGTTGTACGTTCTCATGGAGCCGTTTTCGAATTATTTTATCGAGAAAGAGCTTGCGAAATTCGGCATTGAAGTGACGCGGTATATCAACGTTTCGTATTTGCTTTTCTCGCCGCAGCATAAAATTAAGCATCTGCTGAAACAGGCGGAGGGTTATGTCACGTACGAAATCGGCGCGGACGGCACAGACAGCGTTGCAAAATGCGTGCATTTCGCCAGGCAGGGTTATGACGGCATAATTCATCTCAAACCTTTCGGGTGTACGCCGGAGGTTAACTCGATTCCTATTTGCCAACGCATCAGCGAGGATTTTAATATCCCCATTTTGTATTTCAGCTTCGACGCGCAAACGTCTGAAACGGGCGTGAAAACGCGGCTCGAGGCGTTCTACGATATGATTTCCATGAAACGAGATGCGGAGCGCGCTGAAAATGCGAATCCGCAGTAGGAAATAACAGCCCGCCGATGCCTTGCAAACGGCTCGCTCGATGTCGTTTTGCTTCGCAAAACAACCGGTCGCTCACCGCAAGGCATTTTCGGCGAGCTGTTATTGCGGTTTGCCAAAACGTGCGTAAAATTTGCGTACATGCATTGTGGTGCGCGACCGGTTGTTTTCGGGTGTTTTTCCCCGAAAACGACAACAATTGCGAACGGCATTGAGAACCGAGAAGGCGAGGCGGGAAACGCGGGCTTCTGCGCGTTTTCCGACGAAGCCTGAGCGGGCTTCTCAACGCCCTTCGCTATGCATAGCAAATTTTACGTACCGAAGCGCAAA
>WQVC01000129.1 GCA_009781765.1 Defluviitaleaceae bacterium
CGCCCGGTTGCAACGGGCAAGCCGTCGTCGTACATTAAAAGATGCGCACACGAGCCGTCGGTGTCGTCAAATTCCTCCTCCTCGCTTACTCCCTGCTCGTCCACAAAAACTTCGCGGCGAATCGCATAAATTTCGCTTAAATCCTCGCGTTCGCCCATAAACCATTTTACTGACAACATATCCTTCTCCTTTCCGCCGAAACCGTTCGGCATATCCTCTTCCCGCGACAGCCCCAATAAAAACGCCATAATCTTTGCCGGATATTTTGCGATGCAATCGTTATAAACGGCGACGGCGTCGTTATACGCGCGCACGGCAATTTCCGTTTCGATGATATTTTCGCACAATTCCGAACCCCGAATTTCCGCTTGTGCCAACGCCGCAAGCAAACTTCGCGTCTCAAAGGTTGCGGCCAAAATTTCGTGCACTTCGCGGGGTTGTGTTTCATAAAGAAGCTCAATTCGCGTGCGAAGCAAGGCGTCAATCTCGGCAAGACACTTGTCCGAAGCAACCCGGCGTTTCATTACATAAAAATGCAGAACAAGCGCGCCGATGCTGATTAGCGCAACAATAATCGCAATCACTCCGAATTCGGAAAACACGGCAATGCCCCTTTCTTCGCAAAACTTCGTATATTATACGCAAATTCGGCAAAACTTCATACAGCAGACCTGTCTGAAAAAATAAAGGAGACGCATTATGGAAAAAAAATATTCGAAACAATATTCATTGGGCAAGAACAAAAACTACGATACGGATGCTTATAAACTGATTACCAAGGACGAAACCGGCGAACCGATTCCGGATATGGCGGCCAACCCCGAAAAGTAGTAATATTGTTGTCGGGGTGAGCGCATGAAAATTGTTACAGTAACCTTGAACCCGTGCATAGATTGGCAATATTCCGTGCAAAAATATACGCACGGCGGTCTTAATCGCATATGCCGAACCCGCGAAGATGTTGCGGGAAAGGGCATAAACGTAGCCGTCGCGCTGAAAAATTTGGGCGCGGAGCCGATTTGCACGGGTTTTAATTTTGCAAAAAACGGTGCGCTTCTTGCGCAAAAGCTCGACGCGCTTGAAATTTCGCACGATTTCGTTGAAGTCCCCGGCGAAATCCGCACCAACATAAAATTATACGACGAATCAACCGGCGAAATGACCGAGCTTAATCAGCCCGGCGCGTTCGTTGCGCAGGAATTTCAATCGGCACTTTTGCAAAAAATCAAAACTGCCGCGCCGGATATTTTAGTTTTAAGCGGAAGCCGCCCGGAAGGCGTTCCCGCCGATTTTTACGCCGAAATCGCTCGCGTCGCCGGAAAAACCGTTTTTCTCGACACCGAGGGCGACGCTCTGCGCAAAGCAATCGCAACCGGCAAAATTTTCGCAATCAAGCCGAATCTCTTTGAATTTGAAGCGGTTTTCGGGAGCTTGGACAAATTTCAAACGTCAGAAAATTCGTTTGTCGCGAACGCACCTGAGAAGCCCGCTCGTGCTTCGTCGGAAAACGCGCAGAAGGATGCGAACGAAGTACACTCGCCGTTGCCCGCGATTTCTCCGGTTCTCAAAGGCGTTCGCTGCGTCTGCGTGTCGATGGGTGCGGCCGGCGCGGTGATGCTCACCCCGAACGGCAGAACCTTCGCGCCCGCCCTTGACGTCGAAGTTCGCGGCGTTGTCGGAGCGGGCGACGCCATGGTTGCCGGCATGGTTTACGCATTCATGCGCGGCCTGCCGGAGTCGGAATTTCTGCGATATGCAACCGCCGCCGCCGCCGCGTCCGTAACTTTGGACGGTACGCAAATGTGTATCCGCGAAGGCTTCGAAGCCATGCTCGCAAAATGACCTGAACCCGTCATTTTCCTGCGATGCCGGCACAGCAATGGCGGGCGTTCTTTGCCCGTACCCTCAAGCTATTTTTCAACACTCTCCGCAGCTCTTCCATATTTTTGACGAGCTTCCTGTATTTTTGTAATTTTTTTGCTTGCAAATTCGGCGCGGCGCGGTTTATAATGCCTCACAGAGCCTGGAATGCTCGATAACCTATTATTTTGAACCTACATTTGCGTAACGGGAGTCCTATTATCGCAAGGATTACGTCGTGCCGTCCCGAGCGGAAGGCGGAAACCCTTGTTGCGGACACCCACCTGGCCTTTGTGCTGGGTGTCAAAATATGGGACCGACATTCCGGGTTTTTTTATTTGCGACCGCATCGGGAGCTGCCCAACGCCGTCTTTGCGGTATTTTTGCCCGATGTCTGCGTCGTCAAAAAGCCTTACGTACCTCCGGTACGTGCGGTTTTTGCCTCCTTGCCCTCGAACAAAAATCCTCGCAAATCCGGCGTTGTTCAACTCCCGATGCGGTCGCTTGCGCCAAGCGGACGCCGGCGGAATGTTCCCTCGAAGCCGGAGCTAAGGAGGGGCTTCAAATGTGCCGAGCAACTTCTCCGCAAGTTTCAGCGTTTCATCAATGGTGCGGCTTTCGAAATCGTCCTGCTTCAAAAATTGCTCCTCAAATTCCGATGCGAATTTGAGGATTTTTTTGTCGGTTTCGGATAAATCTTCTTCGCTGATTACCGCCGCCAATGCGCGAACTTCCGACGCAGCGGCGCAACGCGCGAAAAGTTTTGCCGCAAGGTCGGCGTGGGCGTTGTCGATTGTGTCCTTCATCAGGCGCGAAAGCGACGGCAATACGTTTATCGGCGGGAAAATTCCCTTTTGGTGCAGTTCGCGGCACAAAACAATTTGCCCTTCCGTTATGTAGCCCGTGAGGTCGGGAATCGGATGCGTGATGTCGTCCGCCGGCATTGTGAGAATCGGAATTTGCGTCACAGAGCCGCCGCACCCCTGCCGAATTCCCGCGCGTTCGTAAATCGACGCGAAATCCGAATACATATAGCCGGGAAAGCCCTTTCGCCCCGGAATTTCCCCGCGCGACGACGAAATTTCGCGCAACGCCTCGGCATACGATGTCATGTCCGTCAAAATCACGAGAACGTGCAGCCCCAAATCAAACGCCAAATATTCCGCCGCCGTAAGCGCGAATCGCGGCGTTGCAACGCGCTCTGCGGGCGGGTCGTCCGCCATGTTCAAAAAAAATGTCGTGCGCTCAAACTGCCCGCTTTCGATGAACGTTCGCCGAAAAAATTCCGCCGTGTCGTGCTGAATGCCCATCGCCGCAAAAATTACCGCGTCGCATCCTGCTTGCGTTGCAATCGCCGCCGCAAGCCTGTCGTGCGGCAAGCCGTCCGACGAAAAAATCGGCAACTTCTGCCCGCGAACAAGCGTATGTAACGCATCCGTCGCCGAAAATCCGGTGTTTATCGCTTCGCGCGGATAAACCCGTCGCACCGGATTCATCGCCGTGCCGCCGATTTCGCGCGGGATTCCGAAAACCTCGCCGAGCCCGTCGCGCGGACGCGCAAGCCCGTCGAACACACGCCCCGAAATTTCCGGCGAAAGTCGCATCGTAAGCGGTTTTCCCGAAAATCTCACCGATGTTTCGTCAAGCGCAAGCCCGCGCGTTCCGCCGAAAACAAGCACCGTCGAAAAATCTTCGCCCGCGTAAATAACGCGCCCGAGCCGCTCGGAATTTTCTGTTTGCACCGACACAATTTCGTCAAATGCCGCCGCGCCCTGCACGAAAATTAAATCGCCGCGAATTTCTTCCAAGCCCGCGCGCTCAATCATATGAGCAGCCTCGAAAACGCAAGCGCAATCAGAACAAGCCCGCCAACCCACGCAATATCAAATTTTCGCGCGAGCCGACGCCCGAGTTTTTGCCCGAAAACGAGCATAATCGTGTTTGCCGCAAACGACCACGCCAACAACGCCCACGGATTAACGCCCGCCAAAACCGCTGCAAACCCCGCCGCCATGCCGTCGAGCGACAGCGCGAGTGCGAGCGCGATTGCTTCGCCCGCCGACAAATGCGCCGACGTATCGGAATCGGCGGCTTCCGGCGTTGCGTACACCTGCAAAATAAATTTCGCGTTAAATGCCGAAAACCGAATTTCCTTCTCCGGCGAAATTTTTCGTATAAATTTTTTCACAAGACCGTCGGCGAGTTTCGCCAATCCCATGCAAAAAAGAACGGTAAAGCCGATTCCCACCGCAAGTTCTTCCGACAAAAGCGGGCGCACAAGATTTCCGAAAAACATTGCCGCACCAATCACCGCACAACAAATTACATTTATAATTTGCAACGACAGCATCGGAATGCGAATTTTTTTGCTTCCGTAGGCAAACCCCGCCGCCAAAGAATCCACCGAAAGGCTTGACGCAAGAACAGCCGCTTCAAATATCCCGAACATATTATTCCTCCTGTTGACCACGGAAATCAATTTTCGGGGCTTCGCCCCGAACCCCACCCGCTTTTTAAAAAAAGCGGGGCAAAAATTATCAAAAATCGCGCTTCGCGCGATTTTTATTAAAGTTTTTGTCGAACTTTTTTCAAAAAGTTCGCGGGGTGCGGGGCGGAGTCCTGCGAAAAACTCAGCCATATCGACAGCATATGTAGCATTTAACAAAAGTGTGATATAATGGTCGTCGGCAAAAAATGACACTCTGGAGAGGATTCTTTAATCATGCGAAATCAAAAAACCAAAAGCGCGTTGTATCTCGCGCTGATTTTACTCGGCGCGGCGTTGCTTTTTACCGTAAACGCGGTGGGCATTCCGACGTTCGGCGACGGCGGGAATATTTGGGGCATTCGAAATATTCGGCAAGGGCTTGATTTGCAGGGCGGCGTGAGCATCTTGTACGAGGCGGATATTGAAAATCCGACGTCGGCGGATATGGCGGCGGCGCAATCGCTTATGCGCGGGCGTCTGGACAGGCGCGGCTACCTCGAAGCCGACGCGATTCAAGAAGGAACGCGCCGTATTCGCGTAGATATTCCGGGGGTTGAAGACCCGCAAGCGGCGGTTGCGGAAATCGGCGCGACGGCAATGCTTACGTTTTTGGATGAAACGGCAATCGCGACGTTACAGGGTTCGCACGGGCTTGACCGCGGACGCCTTCTTTCGGAAGACCGCGCGATTTTCGTGGATGTTGACGACGACGGCGAGTTGGTTGAATGGTTCAGCGCGTCGGTGTTGGCGGAAGCGGCGTTTTTAACGGGCGCGAGCGTTGCGAGTGCGCGTCCGGAAATGGACTTCGAGCGCGGCAGCGCAATGGTGGCGATTTCGTTCGACCAAGAAGGCGCGGTTATATTCGACCATGTAACGCTTACAAATCGCGGGCGTCTGATTTACATTTTCATGGACGATATTTTGATTTCGAACCCGGTGATTCAGGCGCATATTACCGATGGCAGCGGCGTAATTTCCGGCGGCGACATGAATCTTGAAATCGCGCGGGAGCTTGCGACGCAAATACAACAGGGTTCGTTGCCGTTCGGGCTGAACGTGTTGAGCGATAATTTGATTGGCGCGAGGCTCGGCGCGGACGCGCTTCGAACAAGCATAATCGCGGGTGTAATCGGCTTGTTGTTGGTGCTTGTGTTTATGGGAATTTTCTACCGCACGATGGGGCTTTGCGCCGACATCGCGTTGGTTATATATGTAGGAATCGTGTTGTTCATCATATCGGCGGCGGGAATTACGCTGAGTTTGCCGGGTATCGCGGGTTTGATTCTGTCAATCGGTATGGCGACGGATGCGAATATCGTTATTTTCGAGCGCATACGCGAAGAAATCGCGCTGGGCAAGTCATTGCGTTCGGCAATGCGCACGGGATATAAACGGGCGTTGCCGGCCATTATCGACAGTAACGTAACAACGCTTATTGCGGGCGTTGTGCTTTTCCTGCTCGGAACAGGGCCGATTATGGGCTTTGCGCAAATGCTGATTATCGGCATTCTGGTGAGTATGTTCACGTGTATTTTGGTAACGCGGGCGGTAACGGTGTGCCTGATGGAACTCGGCGTTGTGAAGCCCGAGCATATTTTGTCGCCCAAGCAAAAAGAGGCTCTTGCACAGGCGAAAGCCGAAGGCAAATCCGAGGCAGTGGTCGAAGTCGAGCCTAAGCCGATTATTCAGAAGAGATTTATTTATTTCGGATTATCTGCTGCAATTTTGTTAATCGGCGTGGCGTTTATGCTTGTTAATGCGGGACTCGGCAACGGATTTTTCAACCTTGACGTAGAATTTTCCGGCGGAACGTCCTTCGAAGTGAGCATTCCGGGAGGCGCGACAAACGCCCAAGTAGCCGACGTTGTGCGCGGCATAACAAACGAGCCGAACCCCCATGTGCAGCAACTGCTCGGCACGAACGACTTTATCATTCGCACAACCCAAACCGACATCGAAATTCGTAACGAACTTATGGCGGCACTTACGCAGGAATTTTCGCTCGTCCCCGATGACATCCAATATGCAACCGTAAGCCCTGCCGTAAGCGGCGAAATGCGAAATTCGGCAATCTGGGCGATTGTTGTCGCGTCGATTTTGATGCTGGTTTATATTTCGATTCGCTTCCGCGACGTTCGCAAGGGCGCGAGCGCGGTTATGGCGCAATTGCACGACGCTTTTGTTGTGTTGTGCCTGTACGCGGTTTTGCGCATTCCGCTGAATTATGCGTTTATCGCCGTAATGCTCACGACTTTGGGGTATTCCATTAACGCCACGATTATCATTTTTGACCGCATTCGCGAAAACCGTTCGCGTATGCCCAAGGCCGACCACGGCACGCTGATTAACACATCGGTGACGCAAACTTTGCGCCGCACATTATTTTCGACGCTTTCGTCGTTCATTGCGGTGTTTATGTTGTATGTAATCGGTGTTGCGGCAATTCGCGACTTTACGTTGCCCATTATGGTGGGGCTGCTTTTCGGAG
>WQVC01000130.1 GCA_009781765.1 Defluviitaleaceae bacterium
GAGCTGCAAATATTTTTCCGTTACGCGAATCTCTGAATGCCCCAAAATGCGCGAAAGCTCGTAAACATCGCCCAAACCGTGAACGAGAAAATTTGTCGCGAACGTATGACGAAACAAATGCGCGTGCAATCTTACGATTCCGGTGCTTTTCTTCAACCGCGACATCAGCGACGCGACCGCATCGGCGGACAGCGGCTTGCGTTCGTCGGTGAGAAAAAAATATTTATCGAACTCGTAAGCATCGGCGGCGCGTCTTTTGTGGATGTACGAAAGAAGCATTCGGCGGACTTTTAAGCCCACGGGAACAATGCGCTCCTTGCGACCCTTTCCGAAAACTTTTACATATCCCTTTTCGAAGTTTATATTTTCCGTTTTCAGACCCACGGCTTCGGAGAGGCGCAGGCCGCAGTCGAGCAAAAGGCAAATCAGCGCGCGGTTGCGAAGCCCGACCTCCGATTTCGAAAATGTTCCCAAAATGATTTCGACTTCTTCGTCGGTTAATATTTCGATTGTCGGGCGTTCCGCTTTGGGCAGTTTCAGCTTTTGAAAGAGCGGTTCGGAGATAAATTCTTCGTCGAAGCAAAATTTCAAGAACACTCGAATATGCCGCATGTACGTTTGAACGCTTCGCTTTGTGAGTTTTTCGTGGCGACCGCGCTCGGCGGGCTTTTTGTCGATGTAGAGCTGATACGACTGCACGTGGAACAGCTTTATATTTTGCGGTGACATCGGGTTTTCTCCCGTGTGATTTTCCAACCACGCAACAAAGCGCGTTAAAATGCCTATATACGACCGGATTGTTTTTTCCGTGTTGCCCCGAAGCCGCTGTTCCAAGATAAATGAATCCATTGCTGTTTTGAGTGTCATGCATTCACCACCTCTTGTTTCTTTTGTTCGGAAATTATTTTATGAACAGTCCCGACAGACAAACCCATATGTTCGGCTATTCTTCTGTAAGTCATCCCTCGTTTGCGCCAAACTTTGATTTTTTCTTTTTCTTGCCGATTCAATTTCGGCTTGCGTCCCGCACCGCGTTCATTTTTTAATTTTTGAACATTCGCGCAATCTTCTAAAGTCTGCGCACGTATATTCCACCGTAAGATTACATCCTCCTTATCTCGCGCACCGGAATGATAAAAATGGACTACGACCTTACAATCTAAGCAGTTTAAAAACCAATACCCGGCACGGTCGAGTCGTACCCTTGAAGAACTGCAAAACGGGCAATATTTCAAAGCATCTTTTTTCATTGCATTCTGCCTCCCTTAATCATAAACTTCCGTTAATATTTCGGCGCAAGCCTTGCATTTGCCCGAATCCGCGCCCTCCTTTCCGCCATATGTCCAAAACTCCGGTTCCGGCTTGATTTCGTTGCAGATTATGCATTTTATTTGCCTGTCCGCTTGTGTCGGTACATCGAACGCATTTTTTTGACGGTTCGGTTGCGACGGTTGCACCGGCTCGCCCGCTTTTGGCGGCGGAGTTGCCGGCGCGTCGAGCGGCGCGAGTTTGTTTTCATCCGCTTTTTTCTTTCGGTTTTTTAAGCGCATTTCTTTTTTCGCTTTCAGCAAGGTGTAATCTTTCAAAAGCTCGCTTTTGAAATCTTTGCGCGGTTCGTCGGCTCGCTTTAAACGCTCATCCATCTTTCGGGCTTTGTTGTCCGTCAGCATGTGTAACAGCTCAGTGTAATCTTCTAAAAAATCGGTATCAACGCGGTCGTCGTAAACAGATACCGACGCTATTTTCCCGATTGTTTGCCGAATTACGGATTTTTTGTCCATTTTATGCTCGTACTTGCGAAGCAGTTTTTCGTCGGCCTTTATGCCGCCGAGTTTTACATTTCGAATGCGCTCCCACCAATCCGAATATTTAGGTGTGCCGTCTTCGTTTTTGCCGTCGGCGAAATACAAGCCTTCGCCGTGCAACCAGTTCAGAAAAACGTAGCGATTATCCAAAATTTTGTACAATCGCGATAACTGCGGATGACACTCTCTTTCGAGCGGCTTTAAACTTTCGTCGATAAATCGGTCGCTGTACTTGTAAAATTCGCGCATGGTTTGGAACTCGACGTTGATTACCGGGTTTGTCGGCGGGAAAAATTTCGCAGCCGTTTGGCGGAAATCCGCAAGACTTTCGCTCGGATTGTTCAGCATGGTTTCGTACTTTTCGCGCCTTGCGGCGTTTGTGCCGAACTCGACATAAAACGCGAGTTTTGCCTTTTCCATGTAATCGACGTTTTGATGTTCAAGCGCGTATTCCATGCAATAGCGGTCGTAAAATGAAATCAAACCGTTGTCGTGCCACATTTTAAAAAAGAAACTTTTGTAGCCGACTTCGATGACTTCCTTGACTTTGTCGTAAAATCGGGCGAGCCACGCACCGTCTTTTTTGCCGAACATGTAGTAATTACGGTGCAAAACGGTTGCTCCGTCGCTTTTATCCTTTTTGAAATGGTCAAAACCGCCGTCGAGAGTGGTTTCAAAATATTTGATATTGTTTTCGTTGAAAATTTTATTCACGTCGGTTTTTATGTTCGTGTGAAAGCAATAATCTATACGGTTTTCCTGCACCCGGCTGATTTTCAAATCATAATCGGCGAGCAGGGATTCGATTTTGCGAAAAGAATCATCCAAAACGGAATCAATGCCGCGCGTCCATAAGCCGAATGCGCGTAACTGCGAATGAATGCGGTTTGTGCCTTTGTTCGGAAGATTTTCCGAGCTGTTTATGAAAATATCGTAAATATCCGGCTCGGAAAGGCAGATATTGTACTGCTTTGCGGCACTTTTTAACGTAACAACCAAGCCGTTTGAAAACGGTTGCGCTTCGCGGGTTTCTTTGACGGCGGCTTTTTTCTCCGACAGCGCGTCGAGCAGAGGCGCAAGTTTTTTTGCGGTTTCGTCGCTTCCGTCGTCCTCAACAAAAACGCTGTAATAAAGATTGTCGATTGTCGGCAGGATTTTCTTTTCGGTTATGCCTAAAAATATTTCGCGGTTTTCCGGGGAAAGCTCTTTGTAATATTCGGACTGCTTTGTTTTGTACGAGTAAAACATATTCAGCTCCCCTTTTTATTTTGTCAAAAAGACCCCCCTTTTTGACAAAATCTTTTTCCCGTATTTCGGCATTTTTGACCGAAATATTTGTTAATCGTCCTTTACGTCCGATTTTGATGTCGGTTTCCTCGGGGCGTACTACATACCTGCCCGGGACTCCCGGAAGAGAGTTTTCCGGTACACGGCGCGACCGCCGCGACATGCGCGTCGGCCGCGCCCAAGTTCTCGGGGGCTTCGCCCCCGAACCCCCACGCTCGCCGCTCGGCAGGGGTTGCCGCAAAAGAGCGGCAACCCTGCGGGGTAGCTTTCTGCCGTTGTTGTCCGCTGCGTCAAGGCGGGAAACCGTGCCTTGACGCGCTCCGATTTGCGCGAAATCGTTAGTGCGTATCGGCTTTCAAGTGTTTGTATTTTTCGAAAACTTCGTCGTAAAGAGTGTAGCTGTCGTAAATTTTAAAAATGCCGGGCCAACCGATTTGGAAATCGGTGTAGAGGCGTTCTTTTTTCGTGGCGTTATACGATTCGGCGCGTTGAATGAAGATAGCGAACGGCAGTATTTCCAACGGCCAGAACAAATTTGAAACTTTGAGGTGTTTTACTTCGTCTTGCACAAGGGTTCGGATTTGCTTGTCGATAAAAGAATCGCTTTGGGTGATGAGATAGAGCTTGAAGCCGATATGTCGGTGGATTTGAAAAAACAGCGTCCAGTCTTTGCGACCCGGTTTAGCCCATTCGCGGGAATTGAAAATAATCTGGCATTCGTCCATGAAGATTAACGTTTGAACTTCACCATTGCTATTGGGCTTTGTGTGGTTGTTGACCATGTATTCGTAAAAATATTCGGGCGCTAGTTCTTCGATTGGAACGTGGATGCAGTTTCCGATTGCAATGCGGCCGCCTTTGGATATGTAATCCGTGTCAATCGGAACTGTGCAGATTACGTTTTTTCCTTGGCGGAGCGCGTTTTTTATCATGACCGCCATGTGTGCGGATTTACCGTTTCCGGGCTTTCCGGTAAACATTGTTATCATTTTTTTCACCTCCGAAGATGTCACCGCCGCGCCGATGGGCGACCGTGTGGGTTAGCGTATTATTTTTCCTGCCCGCAGATAGAATTTCACGACATGAAATGCGATAATCGCCGAAACCCATGCGCGAAGCGTTCCCAATATCGGCAGAACCGGAACAAACGCGCCGACGTAGCGCGTGTACGGAATATCAACCGCCATTCCGACAAGCAACATATTTGCGTAATAGAACGGGCTTCGCGGCAAAAGCCCCGCGCCGAAAAGCCCGAGCGCAAACAACGCAAGCAAGACAATCGGAACAGCGGCTTTGATTACGGCTTTTCCTGCAACCGTGGTAAATAACCAAGTGATGAGTTTTGTCCAGAAAGCAACCACCCCCGAAAATAAGTTTTAAACCGTGAGCAATCGCGGTGTTATAAAAATTAAGCCGAGCAGAAACGATACATAAACTCCCCAATTAACTATTGCTATCATGGTCGGGTAATCGGCTAAATCAATGACGAATACGACTTCCGGCTCGGTGTAGGTTATGCTGCCCAGAGATGTTGAAAAGTCCGGCATGGGTATTGTTATCTCGAATTGCGGCACGGTTACCCATAAAATATGCGCGTCTATAAGCGGTTCGATGCGGGCAAGCTCGGCAGCGGTTAGGGGTTGGTCGTTGAGATGTTGCAGAAATAAATCTCTTTCGCGCGCGGATGCGCCGCCCAACGCCGCCGGGGTTTGTCCGAGTAATATATTTATCGTGTCGTATAAATCTCGCGGCAAGGAGAACGGGAAGTAATCTATCAGGGTTAGGCGGAAGTCGGTGTCGGTGTCGATTGGCGGAAGATAAAACCCGTCCGGGTCAGATTGATTTTGAAACCAGTTGAAAAAATCTACAGCTACCAACGTTCCGGCACTTGTGAACTCTAAAATTCGGTAGATGTCTTGCAATCGTGTGCCTAAATAATCGCCTAATCCGCTAATTGTGCCGGGAAAATCAAGAGCTATTACCGCTTGATAAATTCCTGCGAGTGCCGGGTTAACTCCTGCAAGTATTTGAATTATTATCGCATCACGGTGTTCTGATAAATCAGCCCTTAATCCCTGAACCGCTGTTCGTATCCCGTCTATTACCCCGGGGACACCGTCAAGGGCGATTACCGTTTGATAAATTCCCGCGAGAGCCGGGTTAATCCCTGCAAGTATTTGAATTATTATCGCATCGCGGTGTTCTGATAAATCAGTCCTTAATCCCTGAACCGCCGTTCGTATCCCGTCTATTACCCCGGAAACACCGTCAAGGGCGATTACCGTTTGATAAATGCCCGCGAGTGCCGGGTTAATTCCTGCAAGTATTTGAATTATTATCGCATCGCGATGTTCTGATAAATCCGCTCTTATTCCTTGAACTGTCGTTCGTAGCCCTTCAATTATTCCGGAGAAACCGTCAAGGGCGATTACAGCTTGATAAATGCCTGCGAGTGCCGGGTTAACTCCTGCAAGTATTTGAATTATTATCGCATCGCGATGTTCTGATAAATCCGCTCTTATTCCTTGTATTGCCGTTCGAACGCCTTCTGAAACGGTTCGAAGTCTGTCCATATCTTGCGCAATTCCGGCTATAGTCGCGCCCGGTATCCACCGCAAAACGTCGAGGATTGACCGCAACAACGCCATAATTCCGCTGAAATCAATGTCGGGAAACGGCGGCAAAGACGGTACGTCAATGTCGATTACTACGTTAGGTACGTCGTTGGTTGCCAACAGAACGGAGGCTTCGGCGTAAGACAGAATTACATCCGGACGGGTGAGCGAGTTTTGAAGCGTTTGCGCAAATGACGGCCATGCATCGGCGGAAACATTCGGGAATGCTTCGGGAATAACAAGCGGTATCAGCGTTACGATAGGGTCGTCGCTTGCAGTTACTCCCGCTATTCCGTTTACGGCATTTATTACGCCCGTCGCATCTGTGAGTGTGTTTGTCGGTGCGAGGGTCATATTCAGCCCGTTTACTCTGTCGGCGGGGAAGTTAATGTTTTGAGCGGGGGACTTTCTGAAAGGTATCAGAGCGTTACAAGCCGTGCTTCCGACAGCCGGGCGAATTGCTAAATATGTTCGGGCATTGTCCCAATCCGTTGCATGTACGAACGTATAGGCGTAAACCAGTTCATTCATCGAACCCAAGAAGAACCCGAGAAACGTGAAGTATGCCGATGCAAAAACGGGCGGCCCGTTACTTGCGCCTGTGACTATTCTGAATTGCCCGTTGCCCGTACCCGGTATCCATTCTTTTCTCCGGGTAATGCCGTTGTATTCGTATGTTCGCGGTGCAATATTGTTCAGCAAATGCACAAGTTCCAAAACACCCGGCTCTAATGTTGAAGCAACAAATAAGTTCGGAACACCCGCCTGAATCCTCGGCAATCCCGTTGGGGCGTGTACGCCTGTTATCATCAGGTGATTCGGTCTGAGCATCATTGACGGTACGGGGCGGTGTGTTTGAGTGATTACGCAGTCGAATGTACTTGCGCCGACATCTCCGGCGCGAGATATTGCCCTGCTGTTTTGCCAAAATTGAAGCTGAGTTGTAAGCATCGCCGCAAAACTTGCGGCAGTAAGTTGCACCGGA
>WQVC01000131.1 GCA_009781765.1 Defluviitaleaceae bacterium
AATCATCATATTCCTGGAACTCTCAAAAATCGAAAAATTGCTGAAAAAACCGGTGGCGGAATTAACGGACATCGAATGTTGGCTTCTGTTTTTCAAATATGCCGCCGATAAATCAAAAAGGGATATACTGAACAAAATAATAGAAAAGGAAGAGGGCGTAAACATGGCTACTCAAATTTTAATGACCGTCAGTAAGGAAGAACGGGAGCGCGCACTGCATTTCTCACAATTTATATACGAACTCGACCAACGCTCCGAAAAGGCGAGTGCGTTAAAGGCAAAGGAAATAGAAATTGCAAAAAAATTGAAATTAAGAAACATTCCTTTGGATGCTATTTCGGAAGACACGGGCTTATCTTTGGAAGAAGTAATGGCATTATAAAATGAAACGGAAAGCGGAATAAGCCAATCCGCTGCCGAGGCTTCATTCATTGTCGCAAATATTTGCAGTTCCCGGAATATTGTGTTAAAATCCGGGCGAAACAAAAAACCATAACGGCTGTTTGGGTGCTTGCAACACCCAAACAGCGAACACAGGGGATTACAAGCATCACCTGCGCACAAGGCAAAAGCCTTTCATTATGGTAGGCATAAGTTTAACACGGCTCACCGGTTTGTTCAATTGAACCTTTGTGAACTTTTGCGGGCGTCTTTTCGGACGCTTGGCTTGCGGACTCCGGCACATACCCACCCCGGTTGTGCAGAGTTTCGTTTCGCGGCGCACCGGTTTTTGATTTTCATATGGAGCTTTGTGTTACTTTGTTTACTTGCCGGGGGCATGTCTCGGTTTGTATATGTTGAACCTTACATATCAAGCTCGCAGGTGATGGCAGATTTTTTGCCGTCCCTACGGGCTTTTTTGTTTTCGCGGACGGCGGGCGCAGAAATCCTCGCCCTGCGTCCCGTCTCCGTGTAATTTTCTCCCCGGGGGTGATTTTTATAACAGTAAAAGCGATTACAGACGCAATATTAGAGAGTGTTGAAAAAATTACGCTTTCGCATATGCCGCATCTCGGAAAATGACCTGAAGCCGTCATTTTCCTGCGATGCAGGCACAGCTCAAGCTATTTTTCAACACTCTCTATTACTGCACTTCGAAATATGCGAGCGCGTAAAAGAATTGCGCAAAGTGAACAACATGTCGGTGAAAGCTGTCGCAGAGGAAACGGGGGAAGGTACGTTTCATTGGAGGATGGTTGAACTCGGCGTCCGCAGCGTTACGGCGTACAACTGTCTGCGACTGCATGAGATTTTTAACGTGTCCTTACAGTACATCGTTACCGGAAAGGAATTTGAAAAGAAGCCGGGCGTTTGCGGCAATGGCAACACGCCCTAAAATATCAGCGGCGGAATCTCCGGCGGCGTTTGCGAAAATTTTACGGACTCCAAAAATTTTTTGCGCGCGGCTGGGATGAGGTCTGCGTTTGATGTATGAAGCTCCGCGAGAGGGTCGCCGATTTTTACGCGCGTGCCGCGTTCTGCGCGCAAAATAATTCCGGCGGCGTAGTCGATTTCGTCTTCGGGGCGTTCGCGCCCTGCGCCCAAAATCATTGCCGCAATTCCGACGCCTTCGGTGTCGAAGCCGCTCACAAAGCCGGCTTGCGGGGAATTTACCGTAACGATATGCGCGGCAGGGCAGAGCGTTTCGCGCCCAAGATGTCCGCGATTTTCCGACCCGTCCTCACGTTGCCCCGGGACGCGCACTGCGCCGCCGCTTTGCAAAAACGAACAATCGCCGCCCTGCGCCGCAATCATCGCCCGAAATTTCGCCATTGCCGCGCCGCTCGAAATCGCATTCCGCGCCATGCGCTTGCACTCTTCGATGTCGCCCTTTTCCGCCAAAAGCAACATATGCGCAGCAAGCTCCTCGCACAAGATGCACAACGGTTCGCCGGTCAATTCGCCCGCAAGCAACGAAACAACCTCGCGAACTTCAAGCGCATTTCCGACCGCCCGCCCGAGCGGCGCAGACATATCGCTAATCATCGCAACGGTTTTGCGGCCGCAATTTTTGCCGATTTCGACCATCGCATCCGCAAGCGCGCGCGCATCATCAAGATTTTTCATAAACGCGCCGTTGCCGGTTTTCACATCAAGCAGAATCGCATCCGCGCCGGCTGCAATTTTTTTCGACATGATACTCGCGGCAATCAGCGGAATGCTGTCAACCGTGGCGGTCGCGTCGCGCAGCGCGTAAATTTTTTTGTCCGCCGGCGCAAGGTCGGACGACTGACCCGCGATGCAAAGCCCGTGCGTCCGCACAATTTCGCCCAACTCCGCGCTCGAAAGCGTTGTTCGAAACCCCGGAATCGCCTCCAATTTGTCAATCGTTCCGCCGGTATGCCCAAGCCCGCGACCGCTCATTTTCGCCACCGGAACACCGCACGCCGCAACAATCGGTACAACCGCAAGCGTCGTTTTGTCGCCGACGCCGCCGGTTGAATGCTTATCGACGGTTATATTTTTTTTCGAAAACTTTTCGGGGGGAACTTTTGAAAAAGTTCCCCCCGCGCCCCCCTCAAAACTTTCATCGAAAAACCGCGCTTCGCGCGGTTTTTCATTTCGGGGGTCAAGGGGGGACGTAGTCCCTCCTTGTGGGGGCTCGGGGGCAACGCCCCCGAAAACTCGTAAACTATCAATCCCGGCCATAACCATGGTCAAAGTCGCGGTTTCACGCGCGTCCATTCCGGTGAAGTAAATTGCCATAAGAAGCGCGGACATCTGATAATCCGGAATTTCGCCGCCGGTGAAGCCGGTTACGGCAAAATGAATTTCTTCGTCGGAAAGTGCGCCGCCGCGCTTTTTCTTGTTGATTAAATCGTACATTCGCATGAAAATTCACCTCATAATGCGAATCCACAGTTCAGAATAACAGCCCGTCGAAAATGCCTTGTGGCGAGCGACCGGTCTTTTTTTCGGATGCTTTTTCGAAAAAAAGACATCAAGCGAGCCGCTCACAAGGCATCGGCGGGCTGTTATTTCAACCATGGATTCGCATTGGATTCGCATTCATTTTATTTTGCGATATTTTGCGTTTGCTACCCCGCAATGCAGGCGCATCGTCCCAGTTCTTCGATGTTTAACAAGTGCAAAGGCGTTTTGTAGATTCCGGACAACACCTCGGCACTGAGCGACTCCGGCGAGCCTACGGTCATGTTTCCGCCGGGATGTATGAGGGCGCAAATTCCGCCGAGTTGTATCGCGTGGTCCGGATTGTGCGTCGTCATTATAACAGAATAGCCCGCCTGAGCCATTTTTTTTATGATGCGTAATATTTTTTGTTGGTTGCCGATGTCTAAAAAAGATGTCGGTTCATCGAAGAGCATAATTTTCGGTCGCTGTATGATGGCTTTGGCGATTGATACCTGCTGTTTCTCGCCGCCGGATAATTTAGTAAATATTTTGTCTGCAAAATGGGAAATTTCCAAATCGGCAAGAACTTTTTCAACGTCGTCGTAATCGGATGCTTTGGGGCTGCCGAAAGGCGATATGCGCGGGGCGCACCCCATTAAAACATACTCCCGCACCGTGAAGTCGAAAGATGCTTTTACCGTTTGCGACAGCAACGTAATAATCGACGCAAGCTGCTTAATCGTATACGAATTTATATGTTTACCGTCCAAAATAATTTCTCCGGAATCCGGCGATTTAAGCCTGCAAAGGCAATCAAACAACGTGGATTTTCCGACTCCGTTCGGCCCCAAAACAGTCATAATACTGCCGGCTTCCAACGAAAACGAAACATCACAAAGCACTTTCCGGTTCCGGTTGTAGCTGAAGTTCAAATTTTTAACGGTAAGCATATCCGCCTCATTCTATAGTGAATCAATTTGATTTGCGTCCCGTCGGCGTTAAGTGCATTGTGGTGAGCGACCGGTTGTTTTCGGGTGTTTTTCCCGAAAACGACAACGAGCGAACCGCTTACAATGCGTAGCCGACGGGACGCTTCTTAATTTGATTCACGATAACATAGATTTTTGCTTGTATATAATTGCGATAAAAAACGGCGCACCGATAATTCCGGTTAAAACTCCGAGCGGTATTTCCGATGTTGTAAGGCTTCGCGCAAAAGTGTCCGCTGTGAGCATAAAAATCGCACCGGTCAGCATACAAACAGGCATCAATTTTTTGTTGTCCGCGCCCACAAGCAGTCTGCTGAGATGAGGGATAGCCAATCCTACCCACCCCACTTCGCCCGCAACAGCGACGCTTAAAACGGTAAGTACAGTGGCTGTGAGAATTCCGATTCGCCTGTAAAATTTATAATTCGCACCGATAACGGCGGACTGAACTTCCCCGAGCGACATAATATTCAGCCACCATGAAATTCCCATCACGACCGCAAAGCAAATAAGCATCGGTACGGATATTGCAATAACTTCGAATGAATTTACCCTCGCGAGAGAACCCATCTGCCAAAAAACAATTGCGGGCAAAGCGGTTTGCGGGTCTGCAATGTAGCGCATGAAAGACATTCCCGACCGAAACAGTCCGGATACAATTATTCCGGAAAGAATCAAAACAATTGAAGAATCGTTTCGCAGCAGCTTAGGAATGGAAACGGTCATGCTTGTGGCGATAATTCCGCCGATTAAAGCAAAAATTTGCACGTAAAAAAACGGCAATTCCAAAACAATGGCGAGAGCCGCTCCTATTCCCGCGCCGCTTGTGACGCCCAAAAAATCCGGGGATGCCATAGGGTTTCGAAAAAGCCCCTGATAGGTAGCCCCGGCCGTGGCAAGAGCCGCCCCGATAAACATAGCCGCCGCAACTCTGGGCAAGCGAACCTGCATCACAATAATTTCAGACATTGCCGCCCAAGTTTGATTTATCGGCAAAAATGAAAAAACTCGGGAAGCAAGAATTAAAAAAACTTCGCTGATTCCCAAGTCGTACCGACCGATGGTTATGGTAATTATGAACAACGCAAATAAAACCGCAATTAAAATTGCAAGCAAAACTTTATACGGGATTTTCATCTGCGCCAATCAAAATCTGTGCCGAAGGTTAAATCGTAGAGAGTTGCCGTTGCGGCGTCCAATTCCTCTGCCGTTATAAGTTCCGGATGCATGATATGCGTCGCCCACATAAGCCCCAAACTTACCGCCGCCGACGGGGTATCCCACCAATCGAGAGCCGTCGGGAATTTAAATACATTGCCGTTAATAACGGCTTGTACCTGCGCGAATCGCGGGTCGGTTAAAATTTCTTCCGGTTGAAGCCCGCCAAACGCGGTTATGAAAATATATTCGGGATTCCATGCCAAAATTTCCTCAATGTTGACTTCCACATAAAAATTGCCTTCCAGATGCGATGCCGGATTTATCGCGCCGGCGGCTTCTATGATATGCGTTTGAAGCATACTCGGCGGATGCACAAGAAGCGGACCTGTCCCGAGCACTATGGCCGTCGGTGCGCGCTGTGCCGTTGCGACTCGCTCGTGAACCAAGGCGATATTTGCATTAAAAATGTCGATGACGGTCTCGGTATGTTCTTCCGTTCCGGCAAGATAGGCGATTAACCGCAAAGTTTCCGGTATTTTATCGAAATCCTCCGGGTCGATTACAATCGCAGGGATGCCCAACATTTCAACGCGCTCTAAAATAACATGGGCGTCGCCGATGCTTACCAAGAAAACGTCGGGGTTCACATTTGCCAACTCTTCTATATTAACATGCGAGTTTAATCCGGTGGCGACGGCATTTTCACGCAACGACGGTGCTGCATAATCCAACAAGCTGCCCGAAGCAAACCCGCCGACACTCACTATGTTATCCAACGCGCCCGCATTGATTGTCAAAAAGATGGCAGTTCGGCGCGACATGCCCAAAGTAAGCGGGCCTTCCGGCAAAGCGACCTCGCGCCCCACTTGGTCGATGACGATTCTTGTGTGATTTGCGGCAGGCTCGTTCGCTTGACCGCACGCTGCGAAGATGAACAACAGGCTCGCCGCCGCAACAAAACATCTGAATTTCCCCAACATATAAAAAAAGCTCCTTTTTGCCGTGTCGCACCACAACAAAAAGGATGCCGAAAACAATCCTAACGTTAGCGGATGCGGAAGCATATCGCGGGCAGCTGAAAAATCCGCTGCCCTTCGTCCGGACGATACATCCCGTCAGCCGGCACTTTACGCATGAATCCTTATTTGACACAATTTTTGCCAGTGTAGCGACATTTTATATGCATGTCAAGTCGTTATTTTTTTTGGGAGTGTCGCCATGCGCACTTAAAAGAAATCAACAAGCCCAAAAGGCATGGAGCCGCGTTTTCTTGTTTGATTGAAATGGTGTTTGGCTTCACCGAAACGGTTGTAAGCGTCAATGAAGAC
>WQVC01000132.1 GCA_009781765.1 Defluviitaleaceae bacterium
CAATTTGCGGACTTCGTCCTGCGCGATGCTCGACATAATTGTAAGGCGAAGCTCCGAATCGGGCAGAAGCGTGTTGATATTGTCCGACTGAAACAGAACGCCGACGCCAACGCTGAGAAGTTCCTGCGTATATTTTATGCTGTCCAAAGTGTTGCGCGAAAACCGTGAAATTTCTTTTGTGATGATGAAGTCAAATTTTTTCTCTTTCGCGTCCTCTATCATTTGCAGGAAGGATTCGCGCTTCGTAACGGACGTTCCGCTCAACGCTTCGTCTGTGTAGCCGTCAACGAACGTCCATTCTTTAACGCCGTTGATAAAATCGGGATAATATCCGATTTGATTTTGCAAGGACTTTGCTTGCTCGTCCGAATCGGTAGAAACTCGCGCGTAAAACGTAACACGCAAAGGCAAATCATAAATGGATTTTCCCGATGCAAGTGACTTTCGCATTTCGTAAATGTTCATCGCGATGCTCCTTCGTGTGCAGACATCAGGCAAGTTGACTCAGCATAGGCGGCTTCACATGGCAGCAACCCGGTTCGGTATTTTTTGCTTCACTTAAAATCATCGCCATTGCACCGGCGTACACTTCATCGCTTAAATAACCTTTTCGATGTAATTGTTGCGTCATATGCAATTTTAATTCCGTTTGTACGGCGTTTGAAACATCTGCTTCCGATGCGCTCATACTGCTCCCCCTCGAATTGGATATGCTTTACAGCAGTTTTGTAAACTGTGCGGAAAATTTCCGTACACGCATTGTGGTGCGCGACCGGTTGTTTTTTGGCGTTTTTCCCGAAAACGACAACGAGTGCACCGCAAACTTTCCGCACCGAAGCAAAAACTGCTTTATCAGTTGCTTTAAATATATGAACCGGAGCTTGACTAAGTTCCGCCATTAAAGGCGTATTCCCATTAACCATAGGTTCTTAATACAGCAACGCGAACAAAAACTCATTTTTGCACAAGAGAGAAAAATCTCTTGTGCAATATCAATCTTTGTTCAAGATTTCATTTTTGGGCTTCAACCGAACTATATAAAACGCTTCACACCTTCGGGGCTGTTTTCAGTTCCCGTAAATATCTCAAGCGCACCTTTGGTATGATGCCTTCGCATAAACCAACCGAACCTCCGCTTGTAAGGCGTGTGGTGTCGGCTCGTCCGCTTCTGTGGTTCTCACAGTCACCCCCTGAGCTTGCGGCGCATTTAATCGCACGAGCTGCGGTTGGGCGGAAGTATTCGCTAATCCGGTCAGAGGTTCATCGCCATGCATTACGAATGCATGTTGGGGTATGCGTTTTTTCGCTCGCGTTACTTTAGCTTCACGGTCATTGCGTCGCATCCCCTCAGCTAACGCCTGTGGAGGGGCAACCGCCGGATATTGTTACTTGAGATATTGTTATGACCAACCGTTCCTGAAAGCGCGAAATTTTAAGCAGTGAAAGTGGCGTAAATGCGATGTAATGGTGTGTTGTGCTGTGGCCGGCATCGTGAGCTGTATCCGCTCGAAGCGTTTTGCGGTTGGTGTTTTTCAAGGTGCGAGCAGTTTGGTTGCTTGATGTACAAGAAGATGTTACGAAATTCGTACATCTTCCCGTCGAACATAACACCCTGTTTATTCCATGTCAAGAAAAACATGCCAATTTGTCGAAAATAATTCCGAAAAGCCAAAGACCTTTCTTTGTGCGGCGATTTTGCTTCGGACGCACTTTCGGGTGTCGGCATGGGTTCGCTAATCCCTGCAAGCAAGGCAAGTGTATATACACTTTTGCCGCTTGTTGGGGTATCCCCAAGCCCCGGTTCGGAGGTTTCACCTCCAAACCAAAATGAAAAAAATCGCGCTTTTTCGGCGCGATTTTTTCATTTTTTAAGCCAACTCTTGCGAGTTGTCTGCATCGTTTCGCGTTCG
Source organism: Defluviitaleaceae bacterium (assembly GCA_009781765.1). Lineage (GTDB taxonomy): Bacteria > Bacillota > Clostridia > Lachnospirales > WQUN01 > WQVC01. The sequence continues at coordinate 1,911 of WQVC01000132.1, forward strand.
CTCACGAAAAAGATTTTATAGCAACTTGGTCTTGCGTAGCCTCAAACTTCGTCGGGAAATGAGTTGAATCCCCCATTCCCCGCCTCGTTTTCGGACAACGCAAAATCAAATTTCTCTACTGAAAACGGCGTTAAATATCGTGTGCGCTTTTGCGCTTTCTTTCGTCGCGAGCAGATTCAATTTCCGGTTCTTTTTCGAGTTCAATTTCGAGAAATTTCTCAACATTTTTTTGAGCATTTTTTAAATCTGCCGAGTGCTTTTTGAGTGATTTTCGAGTTGCAGCACATTCATTTTTTTGAGCTTGAAGCGTTGCATATTCAATTTGCAATTCGTGAATCGACGGCAATTTTTCCAAATCGAGCGCGTCGAAAAACGCTTTTGCTTTTTCGCAAGCAACGATTGCATTTTCGTTTTGTCTGAAAAAATCCGGATTCCGTTTTGAGCGGAGATACTGCGAGTAAATCGCGTTCGTTTTATGGTACGTGCCGATGTGTTTTTGAAGCTCGGAAATTTCTTTCATGCGCGTAACGGTGCTGTCGAAGCGTGACTGAATTTCATTAAAATCCGCTTCGGTTTTCGAGGCGGTCTGCGCCAAAGTTTCGATGTCGGCAAGACCGTTATTTTGTAAAAACAACAACGTTTCGGCAGCCTGCTGAATGTTGAACCCGGTCGCCCATCGTTCGTAGTCGGGGGAAGTCTGTGCCTTAATCGAATTTTCTATGTCGATAAGCAAATTTATTTTTGCAGTCGGAGCAGCGAAAGTATGTTGAGGTGTCGTGGGCGGTTCGTGTTTCGGTACTGAATTTTTTGCTGCTCCGGCTTGTTTTTCGAGTTCGGCTTCACGCATACGCTCCTTGTTATTTATGTTGATACGAGCCGTGATACTTGCCTCGTCGTAACCGTCGGGGAGCGTTCGAAAACGTATGAATCGTTTGCCGCCCTTCGGGCGGATAGAAACTGATTTGCCGCGCCTTTTTATTTCGCAACCGACGGCTTCAAGTTTCGCATAAAAATCGGCTAAGTCGTTTGGGTTTTGGTGCTTCAAGATATGGTCGATTGCTTCAAGTAAATCGGTGCGTTTTTTCGGCACGGTGTCACCGTTGTCATAACGATACTCCGGCGCACGGCTCTTTGAGTGGTCGGGGTCGTCGATTACGGAGAGTCCGTATTTTTCGGAAATGCGGTCGGAAATTTCGCGCAAAAGTTTGTACGAACGCTTCGGGTTTCGAAACTTGCATTCCCCTTCAATGTCGTATGCGTTTATCAAAATGTGATTGTGAATGTGCGCGGTGTCGTTGTGCGTTGCAACGATGTAAGCAAAGTTTCCGTTCATTCCCCTCGTGAGTTCCGCCGCCATTTCGTGACCCAGTTTATTTGCAAGTTCCGCATCAACTTCGCCGGGTAAAAATGCTTGCCGCACATGATAAGCAACAATTTCGCTTGAACCGAAATTTTTTCGGGCTACGGTGAAATATTCGTCGCGTGATTGCATGAAGTCGTCGGAAAGGTTTCGCGGGTCGCAGAGGTAGCTCGTGACGAGTTCGCTGCCGCTTGTTTTTTCGGGGTTCATTATATACTCGGAAACTTTCCCGACAGAGCCTTCTGTGCCGCGCTGTTGATTGTGAATCGGCTTTATCCAAGTCGCCGCCATAACGCCCTCCCCTTGTTGCCAAAATTCGAAAAAAAGATATGTAAAACATGTTGACATGTAAGCGCGACACGCCTATAATGATGATGTTGTTAAAAAACATGCGGCATTAAAGCCGCTCTGATTTCAAAGGAGGAAATGCGCATGGTTGGAAAAATTATTGCTGTTGCAAATCAAAAAGGCGGGGTCGGAAAGACCACCACCGCAAATAACTTGGGACATGCTCTTGCCGACGAAGGCAAAAAGGTTTTATTGGTTGACGCAGACCCGCAGGGAAACCTTTCTATGAGTTGCGGTGCGGGCGATTCGTCGATGTCCATGCATGAAGTGCTGTCCGTAATTATTGACGGCGATGAGCTGCCCGAACCGGCGAAATACATCCAGACGTGCGGAAAGCTCGATGTGATTGCAAGCGACATAAACCTTGCCGCAACGGAAATAAATTTGCGAAACGAGATGGGCGGCGAGCGCACAATGACGGAGCTTCTTGAGCCGTTGCGGGCAAGCTATGACTACATTATTATTGATACTACGCCGTCGATGGGCTTGCTTACGATTAACGCACTCGTGGCTTGCGACGAAGTAATTGTGCCGGCAAGTCCGCAACTTTGGTCGGCGGTCGGGCTTACGGATTTGCTTCAAACAATTTCGAAAGTGAAGCGAAAACTGAATCCCCGCATCGCCATAAAAGGAATTTTGCTTACAATCTGCGATTCACGAACCCGACTCTTTCGCGAAACCCAAGAAATGATTGAGGAATCCTACGGCGAGCATGTGAAAATTTTTGACACCCACATACCCAACACCGTGCGCGTCGGCGAGGCGAATTATTCGGCGCAAAGCATTTTGGAATACGACAAAGGCAACAAAGCGGCAGAGGCGTACAGGCAGTTTGCGAAGGAGGTTTTGAAAAATGGCTAAATCATTAAAACGACCGAAATCAAAAACGGTTGACAACTTATTTCAACTCGGGGAGGCGGGCGGTTCTGCCGGCGAAAATCCGGGGATTACTCACGTGAAAGTTGACGAATTGCTTCATTACAGCGGAAGCCCGTTACACGACGGCAAGCACTTCAACGAGCATCCGTTCAAGCTGTACACGGGCGAACGCCTCGAAGACATGGTTGAGAGCATCAGGGCAAACGGTGTGCTTGTGCCGATTATCGTGAACAAGCAGCGGAACGAGGAACTCGGGACACATGTTCTTACGATTTTAGCGGGACATAATCGAACAGAAGCTGCAAAACTCGCAGGACTTACGGAAATTCCTGCGGTGATTCTTGAAGAAGTTTCCGACGAAAAAGCGGCTGTTATTGTTGTCGAAACAAATCTTATGCAACGCTCGTTTTCCGATATGGCGCACAGCGAAAAGGCGGCCGTCGTTGTAATCATGCACTCGAAAATGTTTTCGCAGGGCAAGCGAAACGATATTCTCGCGCAGCTTAAAGCATTGGACGGCGACAACGAAGAAAATGAAGCACATGCGAAGTTGCGAACGGACGAAGCGGTCGGGTTGGAGTATGGTTTATCGCGGTCAACGATTGCGCGATATTTGCGCATCCATAAGCTCGAAAAATGCTTGAAATTTCATCTGGACGACGGCGTTTTGGGCTTTATTCCTGCGGTGGAAGTTTCCTTTTTAAAGAAGAAAACACAACAGCTTTTGGGCGATTGCCTTGACGACGGATGCAAAATAAATTTAAAATCAGCGGGGTTGATTCGTAAAGCCGACAGCGAAGGCACGGTAAACAGATGGGTTCTTGAGGAAATTCTTTTGGGCAAGGCTTTTGACCCGACCGGGCCTCCTCCGATTAAGCCTCGCAAAATTAAGGTTCGCGGAGATGTTTATTCAAAATATTTCACAGACCGAACCGACGAAGAAGTCGAATCCATTGTCGAAGAAGCCCTCAATATGTATTTCGAGAGCAGGTGAGTTTTTGAGCAAAAATGAAACACCCGACCGCAAGGAATATCAGGCGCGATATTATGCCGAGCGTAAGGCAGAGCTTTCCGCACAAAGAAAAGCGAAGCGTCTTGCGCGTCGCGATGAAGTAAACGCAGCCAACCGCGAGCGTTACGCCACGGATGCGGATGTGCGGGCAGCAAGACGGCGGTCAATTTCGAAGTACACTGAAAAAATCAAGGCGTTACGCCCCACGGATGAAGAGTTGCAAAAAAGGCATCAGGAAAGCCTTGCACGACGCAGGGCTCGCTACAAAGAACGCCTTGAAAACGACCCTGCCTTTCGCGAAATGCTTGAAGTAAAAAAAGCAAATCAACGAGAAAAACGACGGAAAAAAAGAGAAGAAGCCTCTACATGACAGGGCTTCTTCTCTTTTTTGCGATGTTGCCGGATGCGGAATCACACTGCTTTCAGAATTTTCTTGGCTTCGCGATAAATTTTTACAGCTTCGCGAGCGGCGGCGTCCAATTGTTCAACAGCAATCGAAAGTTCCGCAACATCATTGCCGTAAACGCTTCGGGATTCATTGGCTCGCTTGGCAATTTGATTGATGTTTGATGTTGCGTTTGCGATAAGGCGCAAAAGTTCCCTCGCTTCGCTCATGTCGAGCCGAAAAATTATGCCTTCGAGAGCCATTTTACGGAGATATTCGCCTTTACTTTCAATGCCTGTATCCGCCATTCTCTCTAGGTGTAAAGTCCCAGATTGAGGTGGCACGGTTCATCTAAAAAAACGTCGGGATTATCGCCCCAAGATTTGACAATGAATTGATAAGGTGTCATCCCCTTCAAAGTTTTTAGTCGTTTAG
>WQVC01000133.1 GCA_009781765.1 Defluviitaleaceae bacterium
CCTTCCTGCGTAATAAGTCGCGTCTGAAATCATTTCGCGCGTCGTCAAAAACCGGCCTGAAGCCGCCGGTTTTCGCCTCGCGCTCAATTGTTTCAGCCTGCGATTATTACCTGATGGCAAACAACGTCCTTTGGCATGGAAGCGACTGCGTAATTTCTCGGTTGCAGGGCAAGTATACTTCAACTTTCATACGGTGTTATCCGGAACCGTTCCGGGAATTTTTCCTGGAATTTTTCCTGGGAGTTTTCCCGGAAATTTTCCGAAATCGTTCATATGAACACTGCACACATTTGCAAAATCGCGGCAAAACCTGTAAAATGCCACCATTATGGATAAAATGAGAGAATTTTCAAAAGGGCTTTTTGCAAAACATGTGCGGCTGAATTTGTGGCAATCGCTGTTGTTTTTGGTTGTGATGTCCGTTGCGCTGTGTCTGTTTTTGTTTGCGATGCAACCGCTGCCGTTCTCGTATGTAACGGGCGTGGTGGTTGACAGCGGCGGAATGAGCTTCGTTTTGAACTGGTTGCCGCTTTTTGTGCCGATGCTCTTTTTGTATTTTATCGGCACGGGCGCGGCAAGCGCGAGTACGATTGTCGGGGCGGTGTGGCTTGCACTCGGGTTTGCGAATCGCACGAAAATTTTGTTTCGCGGCGACCCGCTTGTGCCGTGGGATTTGTTTTTGGGCGGCGAAGTAATCGGAATTGCGCGCAGCTTCGGAACGGGCGCGGTGCTTTCGGTTGCGGCGGTGTGTGTGATTTATGTTGCGGCGGCGGTTTTGGCGGCGTGGTTCATTCGAAGCGAAAAAATCGCCGTTGAGTGGCGAATGTTCGGCGGGGCGGCGTGTGCGATTTTCGTGCTGTTTTCGTACAGCCGGCTTTACGGCGCGCCGAATATTATTCCGGTGGAGCATGTTCGCGGAAACATTTGGAATCAGGTGAATCAGTTTAATTCGCGCGGATTTGTGTACAGCTTCATCCACACGTTTTACACGAATCGGGTAATGAGACCGGAGGGATATAATCGCGACGCGGTTGTAACGGCGATTCGGCGCGGCGATACAAGCGGTTTTGAGCGGCTCGAAGGGCAAACTCATCCGCATATTATAATGATAATGGGCGAGGCGTTTTCCGAGCTTCCGAACCTGCCGCACTTTGATTTTACAGGCTTCGACAACCCTTTGGAAAATTGGAACGAACTCAAAACCGAAAGCATTTCCGGCGACATTGTTGTGTCGGTGTTGGGCGGCGGCACGGCGCAAACCGAATTTGATGTGCTTACGGGGCTTAATTCGCGGCATTTTCCGGGCGTACCTTTTGCGTTTCGAATGATTACGGGCGAGTTTCCGTCGATGGCAACGTTGTTAAACGAGCTGGGATATCGGTCGGAATTTATGCATCCCGGCTACGATTGGTTTTATAATCGGCAGAACGTGTACCGTTATATCGGCTTCGAGCGGCTTGTTTTCATCGACGAATTCGAGGACACCCCGCGAAAAGGCATGTACGTCAACGAGCATGATACGATTAACCGCGTCATTGATATGTTTGCGGAGCATCGCACCGAGCGTCCGGGCGTTCCGTATTTTCATTTTGCCGTGACGATTCAAAATCACGGGCCGTATGTAGACAAATATTTGTTCGACGGACCGGTTGATGCGCCGAATTTCGCAACGGACTTACCGCTTGCAGACGTCGATATTAACGCGCTTTCGAATTATTTTCACGGGCTTCGCGACGCCGACATCGAACTTGCGCGACTTGCGGATTATTTGCAAAATTTGCCGGAGCCGGTTGTTCTCGTTTATTTCAGCGACCATTTGCCGGCATTTCCCGCCCGCGTTTACGACGCGATTTTGCCCGAAATTTACGAACCCGGTTCGGCGGGCGATTTGACGCGAACGTTTCGTGTACCGTTTTTAATTTGGCTGAACGATGCCGCGTTGGAGCGTTACAATGTTTCGCATCCGGCGGAGCTGTCCGCCGACTCGCTCGACTCATCGGACTCATTAAATGAAGAAAAAATTTTTTCCGCGTCGTTCCTCGGTGCGTATGTGATGGAGATTTTGGGGCTTACGAATCTTTCGCCGTTTTGGGATTTTAACGCCGAGCTTCGTCGCGCGCTCCCGATTATAACCGATGCCCGTTCGTTTGCGCCCTGCGGAACTCCTGCGTACCGGCTTACGGCGGATGAACTCGCACCGCTGCTTTTGTACCGCGATTGGTCGTATTTTAAAATTTTTGATTGAGACGAACAACGAATCCGCAGGCATTGACCCCGGTAGCCGGATATGGTTGAATGTGTTAAAGGCAGCGTTCGCAACAGCAGACTTCTTGCCAACGCGCCTTCATAAAAAAAGGGGGCGTTTGCCGTGATGAATGCAATGTCGAGCAGCACATCCGGACTCAGAACACACATGACAAAAATGGACGTAATCGCCAACAACATCGCAAATGTGAACACAAACGATTTTCAGGCAAGCAGAGTTACTCTCGCGGAGTCGTTTTCGCAAACGATTCAGCAAGCGCGGTCGGCTTCCGGCAACAATGTCGGCGGAAATTCGGCGCAGGTCGGAAGCGGCGTGTCGCTCGCGTCAATCGACCGAACGACGCATCCGGGGGCGATGCGCGTCGTTGACGGCGAAGTCGAAACCATGAGCAACACCGATTTGGCGATTGAAATTACCTCCATGATTACCACGCAACGGGCATTTGAGGCAAACGCAAGGGTGATTCCCGTTGCGGATGAAATGCTTGAAGAGGTTATCAGGATAGGACGCTGACAACGGCAACGAGCGACACGAACGATTTCCGCTGATTGCGGGGTGCGTGTGATTTTCCGCACACTTTGAACACCGGGGACACATGTGATTTTCCGCACATTCCCTCGAAGCCGGAACAGTTTCCTGTGCAATAAAAAAGCAACCTTGCATACATGCTCGGTTGCTTTTTTTGGCGACCTCTGAAAACCCGGCTTTTCGCAACCGGCGGGTGTTCTTTGCCCGTGCCCTCAAAGCGGGTTTTCGGAGGTCGCCTTTTGTGATTCTCGTAATCCGACAATGCGAATCCGCATCTCACTTTTGAAATCCGATGTCTCGGCTAGGGTGCTTCGTCGGATTCATGTGCGTCGGCGGAATCTTCGGCATCCGAATCGTCGTTACCGAATTCGGAGGAAGCGTCCAAACCGGCGTCATCGACAGCACCGCGTTCACCTGCACCGGATTCAACGGCATCTGCATTATCAACCGGTTCGTCGGATTCCGAGTCGTCGTCGGTGATTTTCGCCACGGATACAACGGTTATGCCTTCCGTCATGTTAATCAACTTGACGCCGGATGCGTAACGACCCTGCACCGAAATATCGGCGACGCGAATGCGAATTATTACGCCGTCGGAATTTATAATCATCAAGCCGTCGTTTTCCGTAACCGCTTTTATGCCCACCAATTTGCCGGTTTTCGGCGACGATTTGTACATAATTACTCCCGAACCGCCGCGCTTTTGCCCCCGGAAACTTTCAACAAGCGTACACTTGCCGTATCCTTTTTCCGATACAAGCAGCACCTGCCCGTCGGCAATTGTCGCGCCGATTATTTCGTCGTTTTCGCGCAATTTCATGCCGCGTACGCCCACGGCAGTGCGCCCCACGGCGCGAGCCTGCTCCTCGGAAAAGCGAATGCCGCGCCCTTCGCTTGTTGCAAGGAAAAGCTCGTGCGAGCCGTCGCTGCGAAGCACGTCGATTAACGTGTCGTCTTCGCGGAAAGTGATGGCGTTCAGCCCGCTTTTGCGAATGTTCGAATACAACTCCAACGCGCTGCGCTTAACAAGTCCTTTGCGCGTTACCATGATTAAATAGCCGTCCCAATTGCCCTTCGTTACGGGAATCATTGCGGCAATGTCCTCACCGCCGGAAAGATTCAGCATGTTCACAAGCGGCATTCCCTTGGCTTGCCGCCCGGCTTCCGGAATTTCAAACGCGCGCAAACAAAACGCCCGCCCGCGCGTTGTGAAAAATAAAATATTGTCGTGAGTGTTTGCCACGAAAAGGTCTTTTACGCAGTCTTCTTCGCGGGTTTGCATCCCCATTACGCCGCGTCCGCCCCGCGCTTGCGAACGATATGCATCCAGCGGAATACGTTTGATGTAGTTAAGATGCGACAGCGTAATCACGCTTTGCGCGTCGTCAATCAAATCCTCAATATTTATGTCGGACGCATCGAATGTAATTTTCGTGCGGCGTACGTCGCCGAATTTTTCTTTGATGCGCGTAAGTTCTTCGCTCAAAATTTGCAGCAGATAATTTCCGTCGTCGAGAATTTTGCGCAATTCCGCGATTAACTCCTGCAAATTTTTGTACTCGTCTTCGAGCCGCTCGCGAGCCAACCCCGAAAGTGCGCGCAGACGCATTTCGTAAATCGCCTTGGCCTGAATTTCCGTGAAGCCGAACCGGTCAATCAGTTTCGGTAAAATATCGCTTTCGTCGCGGCCGCCCCGAATGATTGCGATAATTTCGTCGATATGGTCAAGAGCCTTTAACAGCCCCTCAACGATATGCGCGCGACGCTCCGCTTTTGCCAAATCAAACTGTGTGCGCCGCGTGATTACTTCCTTTTGATGCTCGATGTAATACTCAATCATTTCGCCCAAGTTTAAAATTTTCGGCTCGTTTTTCACAAGCGCGAGCATAATAATCCCGTGGCTTTCCTGCAACGGCGACAACTTGTACAACTGATTAAGCACAACGTTTGCGTTCGCATCCTTGCGCAATTCGATAATTATTCGAACGCCGTTTCGGTTTGATTCGTCGCGAATATCGGTGATGCCCTCAATTTTTTTATCTTTGACAAGCTCCGCCATTTTTTTCACGAGGTTCGCCTTGTTGACCTGATACGGAATCGCCGACACGCGAATTTGCTCGCGTCCCGACGAGCCGGGCAACGGCTCGATTTCCGCGTCGGCACGAAGAATAACCTTTCCGCGCCCCGTTCGATACGCATCGCGTATACTTTCCGTACCCAAAATCGCGCCGCCGGTAGGATAATCCGGTGCCTTTACGATTTCAATCAGCTCTTTAATCGGCGTTTCAACGCCTTCGCGCATATGCCCGATTCGATGCAATGCCGCCGTGATAACATCGGTCAAATTGTGCGGCGGAATATTCGTAGACATCCCCACCGCGATGCCCGACGACCCGTTTACAAGCAAATTCGGAAATCGCGCAGGAAGCACCGTAGGTTCGGTAAATTGTTCGTCGTAGTTCGGGGCGAAATTAACGGTGTCTTTCTCGATATCCGTGAGCATTTCCATGGAAAGCCGCGACAAGCGCGCCTCGGTATAACGGTGCGCCGCCGCGGCATCGCCGTCCATCGAGCCGAAATTTCCGTGCCCGTCAACAAGCACATACCGCATGGAGAAATCCTGCGCCATGCGTACCATAGAATCGTAAATCGACGAATCGCCGTGCGGGTGATATTTACCCATCGTGTCGCCCACAATACGCGCCGACTTTTTGTACGCCGCGTTGGGCGCGAGGTTCAGCTCGCTCATGGCGTACAAAATACGCCGATGCACCGGCTTTAAGCCGTCGCGAACATCCGGCAACGCGCGGGCAACAATTACACTCATCGCGTAATCGAGATACGATTTTTTCATTTCCTCCGATATATCAATACCCTTAATTCGCGGGCTGTCGTTCGGGTTTTCATAATTTTCGTTCGGATTGTCATTCATAGGGGCAATCTTCCTTTCAGCCCTGTTATTATACCAAAATCGGAAAATTTGTGCAAAACCGACGGGAAAATTCGTTTCACGCGCAAAACCTATTGGTAGCCGTACAGCTATAGCATTTTCAGTTTTCGTTGTCGCGTTGCGAGCCGGAAATCGCAGGCAACAGTGCGTTTCCGGCGAAGCAAGGCGACTACGAAAACGAAAATTGCGATACCAATAGGTTTTGAAAAAATTTACATTCAGGGGATTCGCCCCCGAACCCCCAAAAATTCGATATATAGTGAATCAAGTTAAGAAGCGTCCCATCGGCTATGCATTGTAAGCGGTTCGCTCGTTGTCGTTTTCGGGAAAAAACCCGAAAACAACCGGTCGCTCACCACAATGCATTTAACGCCGACGGTACGCAAATCAAATTGATTCACCAGGGAGTGTCGCCTAGGCGCACTTAATGATATAATCTCCCTATGAGAAAACAAACGATAGACGAAAACCGCAAATGCCCAAAATGCGGGAAAGTCGAAAACCAAATAAACAAGGGACGTAACC
>WQVC01000134.1 GCA_009781765.1 Defluviitaleaceae bacterium
CGACGTCACCGGCTTGTACCTTTCTCATAAGGGCCAGAAGCCTCGGGCGGCGAGTATTCTTGCCGCTTAATTTCTCCAAAAATATGCGCTCCGCCGGAATGCCTCGGCTTTTCATTGCGATAACTTGCCGGCATTCATTTTGGTCTTTCGACGAAACGCGAATGTATGCAAATTCTTTCATTTGAAATATCCTTCCTGAATGAATGATTTTCCCGTAAAAATAAAAGCGAGCAAAAGTGCGCCGCAGGGTATTGAACCCTTGCGGTGCATTTTTGTTCGCTTCGCGATTGACATGGGCGACCTCCGAAAACCGATTAAACAATGTTTAACTCGGGCTTCGCAGTCTCTGTTTGATTCGTTTTAAGTAAGAGCCGAAGCCCCGGGAAACTTCGGCGGTGTGCAGAGCTTTCGCTCCGCGTTGCCGCTTCATATGAAAGGTGTGCACATGGGCGTCTGCATTCGGTCGGCCGTGTCCGAACGGGTCTGCCCGCTTTCATATGTTACGGCGGGTGATGCGGGGTGTTGCTGTGGTACGGGTGAAGCTGTGGTACGGGTGAAGCTGTGGTACGGGTGTTGCTGTGGTACGGGTGAAGCATGGTGTTGCGGTGTTACATACAACCGTTATACAGCGGCTTCGGCACGGAGCGGTGCGGTCAGTTTCGGGAAACCCCTTCCTGAGATGGCAAACAACGTCCTTTGGCATGGAAGCGACCGTTAATTTCTCGGTTGCAGGGCAAGTATATCGCAAGCGTCATACGATGATATCCGGAACCGTTCCAGGAATTTTTCCAGGAATTTTTCCGGTAATCGCACTCGGATTTTTGCACACTGAGGCGTTCGCTGCGGCAACGGACGCCGGGGACGCTTCTTAACTTGATTCACTGGATTTGCCGCACCTTCCCTCGAAGCCGGAGCAAGTTTCCCATGCAATAAAAAATCGCGCATTTGCGCGATTTCAGGAGGCGTTTAAAATTTTTTCGCTTCGCTTTGTCAGTGTTTAACTCCGCTTCATCACATAAACCAACTCGCTTCCGACCGTCCCTTTTGCCGCAAGCTCAAAATTACCCAACGCCCCCGCCTCAACCGCGCCCTCAAAAGCGGCGGCATAATTTTTTTCCATACCTTTTTCTCGCCCGCCGAGACTTTTTGTAGGATATGTAACCACAAGAAACCGCGCATTAAGCGCGCTTGCAAGAGCAAATCCGCGACCCGGAATTTGCGCTTCAAGCACCGGCAAAAGTTTGAACATAAACGCAACGTCGGCGGATTCGCCGGGGGTTTCAACCGCCAAATCGGCGCACTTTGCCGCCGCCGGCAACCCTCGCGATTCAAAAAAAATGTTCAACATGTCCCGCGTACGAAGGTCTATGTCGAAAGCATGATACACTTCGAGATTCCGCGTCAAAACTTCCGGCATCAACGGCAGCGCAAACGGATTGAACCCGCATCCGAGGTCGGCAATCGCCTTAATTTCGCCGCTTACATTCGCCGCGATAAACTCGTAAAAATTTTTCACACAAGAAATCACGCACGGCACGTCGGTTGAATTTGCGCGATTTTTGTACGTTCCCTCGGAGTCGGAACGAAAACCGGCACAACGAAAAAACCGCTCGCGCGTTGAAGCATGAAGCGCAAGCAGCCGCACCGACTCGTCGATTTCTCGCGCGACGTCCCGGCTTTCTTCAAGTATCCGCGCCGCTTTTTTATGGGCGTTTCCGCTCAAATACGCGCCAAACATCCGATGCAGGCGCGTTTTCGCCGCCTTCAACGAATCTTTGCCGCTCCCCTCCTCCGCCAAAATCCGTTCAACAAGCGGCGAATACAGCATATTGTACTTTTTCATCCGCGCAATCGCTCCATAAGCATCGTGTAAAACCGCAAATTGTGAATTGTCGCAAGACGATTTGCAAGCCCGTCGCCGATGCTTGCCAAATGCCGCAAATACGCCCGCGAATAATTCATACACGCATGACAGTCGCAAACGCGGGAAATCGGGCGCGAATCGCGGCGGTATTCGTCATCCAAAATATAATGATATTTATAAAAATTCCCTTCAAGCTCAATATCGCCGACCGTTTCAAATTTTTCGTCAAAAACATACAACCGGTTATGCCGCGCCTCCCGCGTGGGAATCACACAGTCGAACAAATTGTAACCCATCCGCACACATGCCGCGATATTTTCCGGGCGACCGATCCCCATCGCATATTTCACGCCCGGCGGCATAAGTTCCGCCGTATATGCCAAAATTTCCTCCGTCAGCCGCCCTTTTTCATCAAGCGGCCATCCGCCGAACCCAAACCCCTGATACCCCATTTCAATCAAAGCCTCGGCGCACTCGCGACGCAAATTTTTTTCGTTACCGCCTTGGATTATGCCGAAAATTTGGGGAATACCTTTGGGGGAAAACTTTTTTTGAAAAAAAAGTTTTCCCCCAAACCCCCTTTCAAAAAAACTTTCATTTGAAACCGCGCTTTGCGCGGTTTCATGTTCGGGGGTCAAGGGGGGCATTGCTCCCCTTGCGGGGGTGCGGGGGCGGAGTCCCCGCGAACCGGAATTAAAAGTATCCATACACTTACGCCCCCAACGAATCGTTGTATCAACGGCGCGAGCCTGAATATCGTAAGCATCGCCGGGGTGAGTGCAGTAATCGAGAGCCATTAAAATGTCCGAGCCGTATGCAAGTTGCGACTGAATGCATTTTTCCGGCGAAATAATTGTCTTCTTTCCGTCGCGCCGAAAAATTATTTCATTTTGACGAATTTCGCCCATTGATGCGTTTTCGCGCAAAAGCGAAAAAACCTGAAAGCCGCCGGAATCCGTAACAATTGTGCCGTTCCACCCGGTAAATGCGTGTAAGCCGCCCAAGGCCTTGATTGTTGCCGCGCCGGGCTTGGACATCAAATGGTATGCGTTCATAACGATGCCGGTTACGCCGGCGGCGGCGAGGTCGGCGGAGTCAACACAGCGCACAACGCCGCGTGTACCGTCCGGAAAAAAGGTCGGCAAAAAGGACGATGAAGCATCGTCCTTTGTTGTTAAAATTTCGTGATTATTTTCGCCCATCGGCTAACTTCTTATGAAAGCCAGTTCGTCATGGAGTTCCTGCGGCACGGGTAAGTTTGTTTGATTCAGTTTTTGAATAACGCGAACGAGAAGGCTCTCGCGCTGACGATTTTTGAAATCCACGCGCTTCAGGGCTTCGGCGTATTGCGGATTTTGCGACAAGCCTTCGCGCACATTTTTCGCAAAGGTGCAGTACGTCATCAAAATTTTTCGCGAATGCCGGTTAAGGCGCGGCGAACCGTTCGCCTCGTGCATAACCCAGTCCATATAATTCAGAACGAAAACCGCCTTGTAATTGTTGCGCGCGCGGGTGAGTTCGATTTTAACCTGCGCTTTAAGTTCGGTGGAAAGGTCGCGATTTGATTTGTAAAATTGCAGATAATCGCAGTATTCGGCGGTGAGAGATGCTTCGGTGATGTCTTGCCAACGCGAACCCTGTACGCGCTTGCACATTTCCCAACGGAACTCGCCTGTAAGCCGCACGATGAGGGGTTTTAAATCCGTAAGCAGGAACAACGGCGCGAACATACGTCCGGGGGTTGTACGCTTGCGGCCTTCAATTTCCTGCCACATAATGCCGCGGATTCCGACGTTCGGCATCAAAATTACTTCCGGCATAATTTCAACGTGTACCGCTTCGCGATTTATGCCGATTTCAGGGTTCGAGAACGTTGTTTCGCGATAAAACGCGGCAAAATCAACTTTGCGGATTTCGTCAAACGCCTGATGAATTGCATCGGGCGTAATCATCGTGCCGTCAAGCCCGCGCTGCACGTTATTGTCGGAGAAAATCGGGCAGAATGTCGTGATGCGCCCGTAAGTTAATTTGTTTACAATCGGGAAGATGTTGTCGATTTCAAAAATCAGCTTCATCTCGTTGTCCGCTAACATGCGCGCTTCTTCTTTCGCGTCGAAGCGTTTTTGTTGCTTCAACTCCGCTACATATGCCGCATAATCCATGTCGAATTCGTTACGGCACGGTGCTTTCCGCCCCTCGTATACGGCGGTAAGCCATTCGCGAATAGTGTAAATGCCGCGTTCGGGGTCGCCGCATGTTGAGTCGGCGATGGAGTACAAATAATCCGCGTTTTCATGCCCGGCAAGTGCCGCATCCATGTAGCCGAAATTCAGGAACATTTTTATAATTGTGGGAATATTGGGGTCTTTCAGGCTGTTCATAAACACCATTTTGTACACTTCGTTGAACATCGCCGTAAGCTCGCGGCGCATACGATGCGGCCCGTCGTCGGAACTCGCGCGATCGCTTATTTTTGTATATTCGTTTATGAGTCGCGAAAACTTGTTCGCCTGCTCGGGGGGATAACCGCCGTATGAAAGAATTATGCCCACGGAATCGGCAAGATTTTGCTTTTCGCCGGTTGCCGTCGCGCCGCCGCCGGCTGAGACCTTTTCGCCGCCGCGAGCCGCCGTCAGGCTGTTTTTGTAATCCTCGACGCGCTGCTTGAATGCGTTTTGGTCAACATATCTCATGCCGGACAGCATGTTCAGAAGCGGCGTCATTATTGTATCAATCGCCGCGTTCGCGCCGGAAATCGTAGCCGAACCCACGTGAAGTTCCGCCACAATCGAAAACAAATCAAATCGCGTCGGGCTTAACATTACGCGCGATATATCCGCGATATATTTTTGATACGCAACGCAGGCCTCGAGGATTCGGCAAATCTCTTCCGAGCCGCCGATAATATATCCGAACGAAATTGCGTGTTTGCTGAAAAATGCCTTTTGCACAGCGGGGTCGAGTTCCTTTATTCCGCTGTAATAATCATGCGCCCACCCCGGAACGCGGTCGCCCGACGGCGGCTGAACAGTTGCCAGTGCCGGCAATTTTTTCGCCGTAAATGCAAAATGGTCGCAAAGTTTTTCATAAAGCGGATACAGTTTTGCCACAAGTTCATGTGCTTTAACCGCTTCATTTTTTAACGACGAGTGTTCGTGCAAAAACATTGCGAGTTGACGGCTCATTGAGCTTACAACCGCATTTTTCATGTCCTCTTTCTCGCGAAGCATCGCTTCGAACGTAGCGATGCCTTCAAATTCGTGCGAAAAAGCGGTTACGTCAGTGGCGGCGGTATACGTGAGGCTGTGCGTGCCTTCAATAAGTCCGCTGAACCCCAGCAAATCTCCCGCTTCGAACGTAAAGGTGTGGCCGCCGAGTTCCGCCGTCGCACTGCCCTTTGTTATGATTAAAACGCGAAACGGTTCGCCTTTGTTGCAAATTACCGAGCCTTGTGCAAAATCAGCCATTTAAACAGCCCCCTTGATTTAATATTTAAATTGTACACCGGTTTGCGGCAAAAAAACAAGTCCCCATCAATTTCGCAATCAATTTGCTATAGCGAACGACCTTGAGAACCGTGAAGGCGAGGCGGGAAACGCGGGCTTCAGCGCGTTTTCCGACGAAGCCTGAACGGGCTTCTCAAGTACGTTCGCTATATAAAATTTTTGCGAATGTTTTCGGGATACCGCCAAAGGGAACAGTAAGCGAAGCGTACGCGCAACCTCCGAACCCAGGAAAATTTCCTGGAAAAATTCCTGGAACGGTTCATGTTACTTGCGCATGAGAGTGGAAGTATACTTGCGTTGCAACCGAGAAACAAAGCAGTCGCTTCCATGCCAAAGGACGTTGTTTGCCATCTCAGGAAGGGGTTCGCCCTGAAACTGACCGCACCGCTCCGTGCCGAAGCCGCTGTATAACGGTTGCAC
>WQVC01000135.1 GCA_009781765.1 Defluviitaleaceae bacterium
TGAACGCTCGCAAGGGCGTCCGCTGTATGTAATCGGATGTTCCGATTTGGCTGCTTTGATTTTTATTTGATTGGCTTTTTTAAGTAAGTAACCGAAGTCCCGGGAGCTTCGGGTGTGCAGAGCTTTCGCTCCGCGTTGCCGCTTCATATAAAAGGTGTGCACGTGGGCGTCAACATTCGGTCGGCCGTGTCCGAACGGGTCTGCCCGCTTTCATATAATGCGGCGGATGGTACAGGTGTTGCAGTGGTACGGGTGAAGCATTGGTGGTACAGGTACTGCGTGGTGATACGGTAAAGCGTGGTATTGCATTCTGCAACCGTTATACAGCGGCTTCGGCACGGAGCGGTGCGGTCAGTTTCAGGGCGAACCCCTTCCTGAGTAATAAATCGCGTCTGAAATCATTTCGCCCTTCGTCGAGAACCAGCCTGAAGCCGCCGGTTCTCGCCTCGCGCTCAATTGTTTCAGACTGCGATTATTACCTGATGGCAAACAACGTCCTTTGGCATAGAAGCGACTGCTTAATTTCTCGGTTGCAGGGCAAGTATATCCCTATCGTCTTACGGTGATATCCAGAACGGTTCTGAGAATTTTTCCTGGAATTTTTCCTGGAAATTTTCCTGGAATCGTTCCCGGAATCGTTCCGGGAATCGTGTAACCCGAAAACACAAAAAAACCGCGCATTCACGCGGTTTTTTGATTAGACCGGAGAAATTGTCCGATTAAACCGGGAAATTTCCGAACATAACGGCAAGCCCGCCCAAAACGGCTAAGTGCAAAGGATACATAATATAAAAGAGCCATTTGGATTTTTTGCCGCGCTCGTCGTTGTGATTCAACAGAAGAATACCCGCCGCAATACAGCCGAATATAAATGTCGTCGATGACACAATCCAGAATTCCATATTGGCGTAAATTGTTGCCTCGCCGTACATTGCGCGCATCGTTTCCGGGCCGCCGAACCACAAGCCGAACATTCCGAACAGCACCATCCCGAGGGAATAAATACCGAAAATAATCGGCGGAACAATCCGGCGCGCTTTTTCATTTTTGATTCTGTAGGTAAGCAGTACGCCAATCGGTCCGATTACAGCCCAATCCATCCCGAAAACTGCGGAAACAATCAGCAGCACCACGAAAACAAGCCAAAAAAGCGGGCGAATTTTCATTTTATCGTGCAAAACCAAAACAAGCAGGCTTAAAATCAGCGTGAATAAAATGTTCAAGCCGAAATTGCGAAACACCAACCAGTGAAACGGTTGCGCAATTACGCCGAAAATCGCAAGGCGCAACATATAGCGTTTGATATTCGATGTGTGCTTGTAGCCCTCAACAACAAAATACCCCAAAATCGGAAAGGTCAACCCCCCGACAAGATAAAGCGGAAACATAAGCGCGAACGGCAATTGCTCAAACAGCGCGAAAACAACATGATTCAAAACCATGCCGATTATTGCCATCCACTTCAATACATATGCATCAAATTTTAACATTTCAATCTCTCCTTTTTGCGAATTATATCACTCGTCAGATGCAATTACCGGTTACAAATGTCACGAATATAAAAAAGACCTCGGGGCTCCGCCCCGAACCCCGGAAACTTTTGAAAAAGTTTCATCAAAACTTCGACATAAAATCGCGCGAAGCGCGATTTTAAAGAGTTTTTGTCGAACTTTTTTTAAAAAGTTCGTTGGGTTCGGGGCGAAGCCCCGAGGTCTTAAAAATTTTTAAATTATTATTCGCCGTAATACTTTAACAGCGCGTTCACAACGCCCCATGCGTAATCGACCTGACTGCGTTCGTTTATCATCCACGAAAAATCGCGGATATTATTTGTAAAGCTGGCTTCAAGCAAAATCGCCGGCGACCACACCGGGCGCACAACAAAAAAATTCGCCTGATTCACTTGGTTTGCGCGGTTCGTGTAGGGATTTACATAACGCATACTGCGCAAAAATGCATCGGCGGCGGACACGCTGTTCGGGTTGCGATACCAAACGGTGAAACCGCGAATATTCGTGGCGTTTGTTGTTTCGGCGGTGGAGTTCGTGTGCAGGGAGATAAACATGTCGGGCTTAACTGCGCGATTCGCATGAACGCGGTCGATGAGTTCGTATCGCGTGTTGTTGTCGCGAACCTGAACCACTTCCGCACCGAGCATTTCAAGCCGCTCGCCAATCATTTGCGCATGACGAAGCACAATCATTGATTCGGTCATTGCCGCGCCCATCGGGCCGACCGCGCCGGGGTCGTTGCCGCCGTGTCCCGCGTCGAGAACGAAAGTGAAGCCCGCGAAAGGATAATTTCCGGGGGTCAACGGACGACGGCGACGCAAAACAAGACGCAAACGGCGGGTTTCTTCGTCAAATTCGGTGTAAAAGCCTTCGAGATTTTCGCCGTCGCGAAGCGTCATAAAATATGCCGCCGTGCCGTTGTGCGTTCCCGTGCGAATATTTTCAAAAAGCATTTCGCTTTCATTGTAAAAAATCGGCGGAAGCGTCGCTTGTACTCCCATTGCAACGATGAGTTCGCTGCCGTCAAATTCGGCGTAAACAACGGGAGAAAACGCCGCGTTCCAAAAAATTACGTCGTCAAATTCACCGTTTTCAATGTCGGCAACGACGTATCGCCCTTCGGAAATAAATCCGAAAGTTCCGGGCGGAACGACGTTTGTATCGCGAAACGTGCGAACGCCGGCGTTTTCAACCCACACGCCGGAAGCAAGTCGCGTCCAACCGCCGCTGATTGAGCGAACGCGGTCTGTTTGCCCGCGAAGCAACATCCAATGCGAACCGCCGGTTGTTGTCGCGCCGGGAAACGCCCACGCAAACGCAGATGTAATTTCTGCGAAAAACGGAGCTTCCGCGCCGATTTGACGAATTTGACCGGCAGCAGTTGCCGTAAAAGTTTGCCCGGCGAAATTCGCGGTGTAAACCGGGCGACCGATGTCGGTGATTGCATCGGCGGATGCGTCGATGTTAAGCGTAAAACTTCCGGTAAATCGTGCGGAATATATATTTCCGCCGGGAACTGCGGTGCGATTCTGATTCGTTGTTTGAGTAAGATTCACGGTTTGCCCCGCGATTTGCGCCGTAACGGTTGAGCCGGCGGGAGCGGTTACGGCGAGGGTGAGCGTGTCCCCTACCCTTGCCCATTCATCGTAGGCGGGAAACGCGGCGGTTAAGCCGGCTTGCGCCATTGTTGCCGGCGGCGCGGCGGGCGCGGGATGATTGTTCGTAAGAGTGCGCGTGACGGGTGCTTGCCCTTCTTGGGTGAATGTAAATGTGTTTGTTCCCATGGTGAGTGGCAGGAAAATGCTGAAGAATCCTTCGGCGGTGCGCTCGGTAACGAGTTGTCCGTTTACGTAAATCGGAACATCCGGCACACCCGCGCCGAAGAAATTAAATCCGCCGGCGTTTGTAAGCGCGGGAAAATTCACGCGGGGCTGAACAACGGAAAGCGTATCCATGCGAACGGAGGGAGCATTAGCGGGGGGCGTCGGAACGCGGTCGGGAATATGCCCCGCGTAAAACGAACCGATTGCCGCACCGACGGGGCTGTTCATGTGCCGCGCACGAAAAAATATGCTTCCGCGCACAACGTCGGAACGAGAATTTCGTTCAAGCTGCCTGAGATGTTCGCCGGCCCAGTTCGGCTGTCCCGCATATTCCTGAAAAACCGCGTGACCGATATACAAATTAACGTTGGTGTCGCGCACAACATCTTCCCACCACGACAGCACAACCTCGTAACACGCAACGCTGTTGCCGATAACCCAATAAATTTGCGGCGCGATATAGTCAACCCAACCCTCGGTTACCCAGAGGCGCGTGTCGGCATAAAGCGCGTGAAAACTCTCTTGACCTCGCGTTGCACTGCCGCGAGAGTCGGTGGAATCGTTCATCCAAATGGCGGTAGGGCTTATGCCGAACCGCGCGCGCGGCCGCGTTTCGCGCACCGTTGTTTGCAATCCGCGAACAAGCTCGTTCACATTTTCGCGACGCCAGTCGTGCAAATCCATACCGTTGCCGTAACGCGCAAAAGTTGCCGCGTCGGGGAAATTGCGGCTCGGATAAAAATAGTCGTCCAAGTGAATGCCGTCGAGATTATAGTTACGCAAAAGCTCTGCCACGCCGTCGAAAATAAGTTGTCGGGCGGCGGGATTTCCGGGGTCAAAAAACAGCGACGTGCGGTATGCAATCAGCAAATCGGGATTAAGCCGCCCGGGGTGACTTGCATATAAATCGTTAGGGTCGGTGATATTTTGGTTCGGAAACGTTACGCGATACGGATTAAGCCACGCATGAACCTCGATTCCGCGAGCATGGGCTTGTTCAATCCAATACGCAAGCGGGTCGAAGGCGTCCGACGGAGCAACGCCCTGTTCGCCGGTAAGCAAATGCGACCACGGAAAGATACTCGAATTATAAAACGCATCCGCGCCCGGACGCACTTGCAGGAAAATCGCGTTAATTCCCTGCTCGACGGAGCGGTTTAAAATTGCATCGGCTTCCGCCTTCATTTCCGCGTTTGACAAACCGCGCCGCGAAGGCCAGTCCAAATTATAGGCAGTTGTAACCCACAATCCGCGCATTTCCACGGAAGCGGCAACCGGCGATGCAAAAATAAAAGACTGCACCGGTATGAGAATTGCAAACAAAATCGCAATCAGCATAACAATACAGACTTTTTTCGACTTAAAAATATTCATGCAACACAACCCCATTTTAATTTTTTGTATTTTTCGAGATTATATCACACGTAACGCTCGGCAACAAACGCAGAAAAAACCGTGTGGAATCCATTTTAAAGTTCTCGCGTGCCGCAAGTGCGTTCGTTATATGAATAAGGAAACCCAATTGCCGCAACGTAAGTTGTACGCTGTGTCGATATAGACGATTCCCGGAAAATTTCCAGGAAAAATTCCTGGAACGGTTCATGTTACTTGCGCATGACATTTCATTTATACTTGCCCTGCAACCGAGAAATCACACAGTCGTTTCCATGCCAAAGGACGTGTTTGCCATCTCAGGAAGGGGTTCGCCCTGAAACTGACCGCACCGAGCCGTGCCGAAGCCGCTGTATAACGGTTGTACCTTGTAACACCGTACCATCACGCAGTACCTGTACCACCCGCATCACCCGCCGCATTGCATGAAAGGGGGAAGGAGCATTCGGACACGGCCGACCGGATGCAAACCGCCCACGTGCACACCTTTCATGTATCGCGGTACGCGGAGTGAAAGCTCTGCACACCCGAAGTTCCCGGGGCTTCGGTTTACTTAAAAAAATGAATCAAACAAATGAAATCAACAACCGCAAAGCGAGCAAAAACGCACTGCAAGGGAAATTTTCCTTTGCGGCGTGTTTTTGCTCGCTTTAAATTTCAGGGGATTCGCCCTAACAGTCAGAGCGGTCAGTCCAAGACCAACGAGGCGTTACCTCTCCGGAAGTGACGTAGTGACTGATTTTGTCACGTTTGCGATAAAATTCCTCTTCACACTCCGCCAATATGAAGAATTGGACGGGTACATATGTTCCGTGATGCACAACAACTACTAGATGTTTAGTCCCATGTTATAATGGTGCAAATGAATTGCCAAAGGAGAACAAAAAACTATGGGACAAATATTACACGGATGCGCCAAAACGACAGAGGCAACCCGCAGAGCAATACAAA
>WQVC01000136.1 GCA_009781765.1 Defluviitaleaceae bacterium
CAGTTTTTGTTTCGGTACGGAAAATTTGCTATGCATTGTGAGCGGTGCGCTCGTTGTCGTTTTCGGGAAGAACGCCCGAAAACAACCGGTCGCGCACCACAATGCATGTACGCAAATTTTCCGCACAGTTTGCAAAACTGCTACAGCGAAAAACATCGCCCGCCGGATTTTATTTTTTCCAGATGTTCGAGTGTAAAATTTTTTATGTCGCGCGAGGGGATTTTTTCAATTTCTCGGGCGATGAGTTTCTCGCCGGAAATTTTTGTACGTTCGTCGGCGTAGTCGATTAAGTATTCCTGCAACGTGAGAATTGCGTTAGGTCCGCAACAATTTTGAATTTCGCCGGATTTGCAAAGTTGCATAAACCTGTCGCCGGTGCGCCCTTTGCGATAACATGCCGTGCAAAAACTGGGCAGATGCCGGTTTTCTATGAGCCAGCTTACAACTTCGCCCAACGTGCGATTGTCGTGCGTTTTAAATTGCACGACGCCGGGTTCGCGTACCGCGTCGGAGCTGCCCTCGGCTTCGAGGGAATGCGCCGCCGCCGACACTTGCCCCCGGCGAAAAGGGGCTTCGCCCCCGGCATCGGAGCATTTTCCGGATTCATTTTCGGGGGAATGCGCAGCCGCCGGCATTTGTTCCCGATGTCCGTAGCCGCCTACATTTGTGCGCGAGCCGCCGCTTATTTGCGATACTCCCGCCGCAAGCATTTTTGCACGAGTGTCGGCATTTTCGCGAGTGGACGCAATTATGCCGGTGTACGGCGCAGCAATGCGAATTACCGCAACGATACGCAAAAGCTCCGCTTCCGAAATCGCAGATTCCGCACGGCTTCGAGGGAATGTGTCGCCGCTGTCACTTGTCTCCGGTGAAACGGGGCTTCGCCCTTCCGCAGAGTGTGCGAAAACCTCCCCTTTGCATTCCTCGCTCCTCAGAAAATGCCCCGGTGCCGGCATTTCCTTGCGGAGCTTCGGGAGCAAAGCGGGGTTTTCGGACACTCTGCCTCGCATCCGGGGTACGGAAATTGTGTGCGGGCCGGCTCCGTACGTTGCCTCCAAATATTCCGCGTGGCTTAAAAGTGCCGCTACTTCGAAGCGATAATCCGACAGCCCGAAAAGCACCCCCATGCCAACGTCGTCAAGCCCGCCCTGCATGGCTCTGTCCATGGCTTGAAGCTGCCACTCGTAGCTCGACTTGGGCGCATTGCCGGGATGAACTTCTTCGTAGCGTTCGCGGTCGTAGGTTTCCTGAAACAGCGTGTATGTGCCGATGTTTGCGGCTTTCAGCTTTGCATATGTTTCGACATCGGACGCGCCGATGTTTACATTGATGCGCCGAATCGCGCCGTTTTCGTGCCGAACGCCGTAAATTGCGTCAATCGCGTCCGTGATGTAGTCGATTGTGTTGTGTTCGGGATGGTCGCCGGCCTCGATTACTACGCGCTTGTGTCCCATTTCAAGCAACGCGCGAACCTGCGTTTCGATTTCGTCGCGCGATAATTTTTTGCGCGGCATATTGCTGCCGGCGTGAAACGGACAGTATGTGCATGTGTTTACGCAATAATCCGACAGATACAGCGGCGCGAAAAGCACGATGCGGCTGCCGTAGAAGCGGCGTTTTATTTCGCCGGCGAGAGCGAAAAGTTCGTCGTTTTCCGCGCCCGCCAGAAGCAACGACGCTTCGCGATAATTAAGCCCCTGAAATTTTGCGGCTTTTTGCAAAACTGCGGAAATTTTTGCGCGGTCGGATTTATTTTTTTCTGCGTACTCCAACGTGTCGAGAATTTCCGGACGATTCAACTTAAACATTTGCGTCCCCCCTTCCGATTACGATTTCGCGGTTCACGTTTTTCATTTGCTCGGCGATGCGACTTTTTGTAAGCGCGGCGTCGTCGGATGTGCTGATTTTATTGTCGTACAGCATGTATTGCTTGCGAACGGCGCGAGGCGAAAGGTTCGGCATAACAACGTTTGCGCCCGCCAAAACGCCCAACTCGCGCCCTCGCTTCGAAAGCGTTCCGAGCGCGGTTGTTGCCGGCAAAAGCACGGTTGGTTTCATCAGGCGCAAAATCGCAAGCGCGTTAAGTACGAGTTGCAAATCTCCGGGAGGTTCGCCGGCGCAGGCGGTGTCCGCGTGGGGCATGAACGGCCCGATGCCCACCATTTCCGGGTCAAGTTCGCGGATGAACTCGAAATCCTCCGCGATATGGTCGAGCGTTTGCCCCGGCGACCCAACCATGAATCCGCATCCCACCTGAAATCCGACTTCTTTGAGGTCGAACAGGCATTTTTTGCGGCTCGCAAGCGTAAGCCCTGCGGGATGAAGCGCGGCGTAATGTTCGGCATTTGCGGTTTCGTGGCGAAGCAAATATCTGTCGCCGCCGGCGTCGAAAAGCCGCGCGTAACTTTCCTTCGAACGCTCCCCCACCGACAGCGTAATTGCGCAATCGGGGTGATTTTGCTTGATGCTTCGAAGAATTTCAACAAGCCGCTCGTCGGTGTAAAAATTGTCCTCGCCGCCTTGCAGCACGAATGTTCTAATGCCGAGTTCATACCCCTCGGCGCAGCACGACAAAATTTCTTCCGGCGACAGCCGATACCGCGCCGCGTTTTTATTTCCGCTTCGAATGCCGCAATAATTGCAGTTTTGTACGCAATGATTCGTAAATTCAATCAGCCCGCGAATGTAAATATCTCGCCCGAATACACTTTCGCAAACTTCCCGCGCCGCGTTGTGAAGCTCTTCGCCGCCTTGCGCGAGCAAAATTTTAAATTCCTCACGCGAAAGAAATTTTTCCTCTCGCAATTTTTCCGTTAAATTTTTCATGCGCCCCCCTGTTTGGAATACAATGTTTGCGAATTTACGCCGTCAATGCGCCCCAATTTGCCGGAAAGCGCACTGATTGTATTGTGCGGCGCGTCGATAACAATGCTGATGATGCTCATTTTTCGCTCTTTGTGCGGCAAACCCATGCGCCCGACAATATAACCGGCATATTCGTGCAAAATATCGTTTACATGCGCCGCACTTTCGGATTTTTCAACCATAATCGCAATGATTGCTATTCGCGTTTCCATAAAATTCTCCTTTCTTGTGCGCCAAGCGCACACTAAACACCGAAGACACATGCTGTAACCGACGCATACCCCGGATACGGTTTTCGCAGCAGAACGTTGGCGCAACCAACACCGCCGCAACAAAAAAACGCACCGCAAAAGGCGCGTTTAATAAACACTTTTAAACGACACCTTCCGCATCGAGCGGGTTTTTCGCACCCGGTCTTTGTGTCAGGAGTTACTTTGATACGCTACACGCATTGATGGAAATTGTCAAGCCGGGAGGATTGACAATTTCCGCTAACCGCGTGGTCATGGATAAAAATTCGGCTATTGTTGTGGGGTTATTCGGCGCGAACGTGCCGTCAATAAACCCGGGAGCAGCACCACTACTCAACCCATCAACAAGCTCCACAAACTTGAATCCGGCAACTCGTGATACAAAATATATTGTATTTCAAGCTCATGGCAGGGAGAAGAGAGCGTATACAACGGAAAGCGGAAGTTATCATCAACCAACTCCGACATTTGAGATAAAACGCCGCAGAGGCTTATAAACGCTACATCTCCTGCGTATTGAAAAATTTGTATGCCCCATTCGTCCCGGTGCGTTGTTGTTACTTCTCTTGCAAGCATTCTCGGCGCAGGAATACCGGCGTAGCCGTAACATATTCGCCCGTCATCTTCTTCTAAAATTATGCGGTCGTCTTGAATGACAAACAACCCGACGTTTACATCGCTCGCAAGTGTTTGTGACGTTGCGGGAGAAGTGTCTTCCGGTTGCCACCAATTAGCAATAATTGCGCCATCCCACGCGATATCTCCTATATACACCGCCTCGTCGAAGAAAAAGAACTCATATTTGCGCTGTATATCGCAAAGCGGCACATACTCGCCATCAATATACAGCATTTTGCAAACCGGACTGCACCGGTGGTTTATACATAACGGGTCAATGGCGGATTGCTCGCATTGAGTATAATTCGACTCCTGAAATTCCTCAGCGTCAGCAGTTTTCATATCAATTGCGTGAATGTCATCCGGGTTCTCTGCGTTTCCGTCCGGAACAATATCACTCATGCAAGCGCAAAGGCAAAACAAAATCAATCCCGTAATTACCAATAACTTCTTCCTTACCATACTAAAAACACGCTTCCCATTCGCCGGTATGCTCAGGGCGCGCTTTCACTATCGACAATACGCCCCGGGGGTGATTCGCTTGCTTTACCTGTACCATGCACGAACCGTTTCTGCTACTCCAACCAACTGTACGGGATGGTTAGCGGAGCAATATATTTGCCGAGAATTTGCCACAATTTTGACCCTTCGCGCTCGTGAAACATAATATACTGCATTTCAAAATCGCCTTGCGTGACCAACTGAAAATACAGAATATCATCATGCAATTCGGGAATTTGAGATAATATTCCGCGTCGGCTCACTAACGTTGTATCGCCGCCCCACTCAAATGATTGAATACTCCACTCGCTCCAAAGGTCGCCGGTTGTTTCTGCCACAGTCACATCCGCCACTATTTCCGAATCCCGGTTTCGAACATTTAATTGCCATGCATTATCAGGATGCATTAACCACGCCCAAAACACAGAGTCTTCTCTTTCGTGATATTCAATGCTAATAAATTCATTGACTTCGCCCCTCCCTCGAGTGCGGACATAAAACCCATCTGCCAACACTTCCGGCATTTGCGACAAAACGCCGGTATTGCTCATTAAAAGCACCCTATTATCAATTTCAACGAAGACCGTTATCAGCAAATTTTCATCTGCTTTCTCCGCATTATCAACAACTACTCCCGGCCATCCGTCGTGTCCGAAAGGGTGTATAAGCAGGCGTCCGGAATCGTCTTCGGTTATGCGGAAACTGAGATGGTCACTTCCTGTTCCGCCGGTATTGGGGCGAAGATACTCTTCTTCGTCGCAGTCACAATTAAGCTCTTCAACTGAACAGCACCACATAAATGTTTCAAGTCTGCCGACTGTACCGTCAACATAGTCAGCCCAATAATCGAAATCTCCGCGCCAAAAATTAAAACGATATTTACGGAAAAATTTTGGCATGGCATCCGCAGCAACATCCGCAACAGTGTTCGCAATGTTATCGGCAACGACAGCATCCGCACTTTCGCAGCCATACCCGTAAATATGTTCATCTGTAAATTGGCACACCGAGGCTGTAGCAGGCTCAGGTTCTTTACTGCTCGGATAGTCCGGTTTCGCGCAAGAAGCAAACACGAACAACATAATAACCGGTAACACCCGGCTTTTTATCGCGGTCATCTTAACCCTCTCCTTCAAAACTGTCGGGTTCAAAACAAAAAAGCCGCCCCAAATGAATTATACTGTTCATTCGGGGCGACGTCGAGTTACGCGAGTTATCCGGCGTGCATGACGCACACCTCTACCCGCGCATTTCAATCATCCGTTGCCACAGCATCGACTCCGGCTTTTCATGCAACATGATGTACTGCATCTCAAAATCGCCGCTGCCGTAAAGATTAAAATACAAATTATCCTCGTGC
>WQVC01000137.1 GCA_009781765.1 Defluviitaleaceae bacterium
AGTCGGAACTTTGCCCCAAGCACCGTCGCGCGGTTGTATACATGGTGCAGGAATGCGGGCATTGTTCCGTTATGTGTTCAGCGTTGAGGCGTTGCCTCTTCGCTTGATCTCAATATAATCGAATAATATTTTGATGTCAAGCGATTTGCGAATATATTTTCGAAAACCACATCGGCATGATGCGGCGCATCACCACGAAGCGTGGAAAACTTAAAGCAGACGGTTGATTTTCCTTGAAATCGGGCATATAATAAAAAAGGGTCAACGCTGATACGTTGACCCGAGTGCAACCGCAAAGCGGCGGTTCACGTTAAATCTTTAGACTTTCAAAGAGATAGCCGTTACCATTGCCTTGGGCGGCTATTTTCTGTTGCGTTTGCCGCGTCTTTTACGACGGCGGTTTCTGCGACATGCTATAGCGATACTGACCGAAGCCAAAATCAACGTGATGAGTTCGAAACATGTGAAGTAAATCACGCGCTCCACCTCCTTTCGGACGTGAAGCCAACCGCCCAACGGTTGCTCCTCATTGTACCATGTCGTCGGTGCGTCCGCCAATTGCCGTCTTCCGCATGTTGCCCCGGATATGATAAGGGCGGGGAAAAACTTAAAATCGCGCGATGCGCGATTTTTTTTGGGGATATTCGCAGGTTCTCCGGGCAAAATAAGCAAATGAAAAATTTACTGACATGTTTATGCATAATATTTTTTTTCGCAATCGGTTGTCCCGTCGCTGTTTTTGCGGAGGCGGCATCCGGCGAGCCGTTTACAATGCGTCGGCAGGTTGTTAGTTCAAGCACGGATTCACATTCGGAGTCCGATGCGAGCGCGGCGAATTTTTCTGCCGACGACTTTCTCACCCTCGTAAACCGCGATAACCCGTTGCCGGCGGACTATCGCCCGGATGATTTGGTCAGGTACAAAGGCACGGAGCTTCGCGAACCCGCGCGGGATGCTTTTGTGCAAATGCTTGCGGCGATGGAAGGGGAGGGGATTTACGGCTTGCAGCTTCAAAGCGCGTATCGTTGTTATGCACATCAGCGGTCGATTTTCGAAGACCGCATACGGATTTTTACGGCGAAAGGCAGCTCCCGCGAAGAAGCCGAAGCACTTGCGGCGAAGTCGGTTCAGCCGCCGGGCGCAAGTGAGCATCAGCTCGGACTCGCGCTTGATGTAAGCATAAACGGCTTGCTTTCTCCTGCCTTTGCCCAAACCGAAGCCGGACGCTGGCTTGAAGAAAACTGCCGGAAATTCGGCTTTGTTGTGCGTTATCCGCAAGGCAAAACCGACATCACGCGAATAATTTACGAGCCGTGGCATTTGCGTTACGTCGGCATTCCGCACGCGCAAATCATGTACGAAAACGACATCACCCTCGAAGAATACCGTTATTTTCTCGCGCAATATTTTATGTACGCGGTGTGGGGCGAAGACGAGTATTTTTTGGTACAATTGTCCGGCGATGAAATAATTTCAACGTCAAAACCCATTGGGGCTTCGCCCCAAACCCCACGAACTTTTTAAAAAAAGTTCGACAAAAATTATAAAATCGCGCGAAGCGCGATTTTAAGAAGGGGTCAAGGGGTCGGAGACCCCTTGCAGGGGGATTGGGGACAGCGTCCCCAAGGTCTGAAAATAATTCTAAAAAGGAGAGAAAACACATGAAAATGACATTCAGATGGTTCGGCGAGAACCAAGACCCGATTTCCCTGAAGGAAATCAAGCAGATTCCGGGAATGACGGGGGTCGTGACGAGTTTTTTGGATATTCCGGTGGGAGAAGCGTGGCCGGAAGAGCGGATTTCCGCAATGAAAGCTGCTGTAAATGCTGCGGGGCTTGAAGTTGAGGTAATCGAAAGCGTAAATATCCATGAGGATATTAAGTTGGGTGCGTCGGGGCGCGACGAAAAAATTGAAAATTACATCGTAACGATGGAGCGGCTTGCGCGGCACGGAATCAAGTGCATTTGCTATAACATGATGCCGGTGTTGGATTGGGCTCGTTCGCATCTTTATTACGATTTGCCCGACGGCTCGAACACAATGCGCTACGAAGCGGAATTTATCGCAAATTTGTCGCCCGAACAGCTTGCGGCGCGATATGCCGCCGAGTCGGAAACCTACGAAATGCCGGGATGGGAACCCGAGCGCATGAAAAAAATCAACACGTACTTAGAGGCGTACAAGGGCATGAGCGAAGAAACTTTTTACGCGAACATGAAATATTTTCTTGACGCAATTATTCCTGCGGCGGAGAAGTTTGATATAAAAATGGCGGTTCATCCCGACGACCCGCCGCAACCGATTTTCGGCTTGCCTAAGCTGATAATCAGCCGCGACAATGTGAGAAAGTATCTTGATTTGTATCCGTCTGCGCATAACGGGCTTACGCTTTGCACGGGTTCGCTCGGTGCGAGAAAAGGCGCGGACATCCCCGCAATGATTCGCGAGTTCGGCGGCGAGGGGCGCATACATTTCGCCCACGTTCGCAATTTGAAATTTGAAAATGAAACGGATTTTTATGAATCCGCGCATTATTCGCCTTACGGTTCGTTGGATATGTACGAAATTATGCGCGCGTTGCATGATGTCGGCTTCAAGGGCTATGTTCGCCCCGACCACGGCCGCATGATTTGGGATGAAACAACAAAAAAAGGTCGTCCCGGATACGGTCTGTACGACCGCGCAATCGGCGCGAATTATTTGCTCGGAATTTGGGAGGCGTTGGAGAAAGGTCGTTAGACGCAGTTTTTGCAAAACCGCAGGGCTTCGCCCCGCACCCCCACGAACTTTTTGAAAAAAGTTCGACAAAAACTTTATCAAAATCGCGCTTTGCGCGATTTTTTTATAATTTTTGCCCCGCTTTTTATAAAAAGCGGGTGGGGGTTCGGGGGCGAAGCCCCTGATAGGATGAGAATCAGATATGTTGAACCATCGCGCAAACAATGATAAACTGGAGGAGAAACGAGGTGTGGTATATGGAGTTTCTCCTCCGAGTGCCGGGCGCATTTCTCGCGCCGGTTATACACGAATTTATTAAAGCACGGGCATCATCCGCGCTTGGCGACCCAACGCCGAAAAAAAACGGATTTAACTATAATCCGTTTAAATATTTCGAGCCGATTGGTTTTTTTTTAATGCTGTTTTTTGGGGTAGGGTGGGGGCAGCCTGCGATAACGTCGCCGTTTTATTACAAGAACAAGAAAAACGGTGTGCTGTTTGTGCATGTTACGCCGATGTTTGCGAATCTTCTTATCGGAATGGCGGCAATTTTTTTGATGAATTTTGTAACCCTGCCGGACACTGCGGCCCTGATTATTTTTCACTTCGGGCGGCTGAATATTCGGTTGGCGTTGTTTAATTTAATTCCGATTGCGCCGATGGCAATGAACAAAATTTTGCAGGTGTTCATATCGCCGTCGGCGGCAATGTCGCTTAACAATTACGAAAAGCCGTTGCAAATAGTTTTGTTCCTTCTGCTGATGTTTAACATCGTTGAACTTGTAATTCATCCGATTTCGCTGATTTTTATGCGGGCGGTTATGTTTTAATGGAGTTCAAGTTAGAAAAATTTGAAGGACCGCTCGACCTGCTTTTAAAGTTGATTCAACGTGCCGAAATTGATATTCACGACATTCCGATTTCGCAAATTACGGCGGAATATATGGAAGTTGTGGCGAAATTGCCACCCGATATGGAGCAAATGAGCGAATTTTTGGTAATGGCGGCAACGCTGTTGGAAATCAAGGCGCGAATGCTTTTGCCGCGCCCGAAAACTGACGAACCGGAAGAAGACCCGCGCGAAGCCTTGGCGCAGCAGCTTTTGGCGTACCAACAGGCGCAGGAACTTGCGGCTCGGCTCGGGCAGCTTACGCCCGTGGGCGAGCGTCTTACCGGCGCGGGCGACCCTGCGGCGATGGCCGCGCTTTTGGATGCCGTCGCGTATCAGCCGGTTATGGACTTGGTTTCGCTTGAGCAAATGGCGGGAATTTTCACCGATATCATGCGCCGCAAGTCCGACAAACTCGACGTTGTGCGGGCGGGTTACGGCGAAATGCCCAAAGAAAAATTCACCATCGACGATAAAATTTCATTTATTAAACACGCCTTGGGCGAAAGAAGCCGGATTGCCCTTTCGTCCCTTTTTGAAAACTGCCGAAGCCGCCATGAAATGATAGTGACTTTTCTCGCGTTGCTCGAAATGGTGCGGCGCGGATTTGCTCTTGCCCGGCAAGACCACTCTTTTGAAGATGTTGTGCTGTCGGCGGTTGGCTCAGCATCCGGCTGAACGGGAGTGCAATATGAGCGAGCAGGACTACATGGAAATGCTCATGGTAATAGATGAGTATTTTCAAAGGGAGTCTCTTGTAATCAGATTTTCTAACGGGCTTGTTGTCAATTGTATTTCCGATACCGGGATATACGAAACCGGCGCGGAGCCCGATGATTACGTCGGAGAGTTTGCAACAGTTGTAAAGGTTGCAAGTGTGATTACGCAAGGCAGTAACTGTGATGTGCAAATTTATAATGACTACATTGAAATTTCCTTGGTTTCAGTTCCGTCGGCTATATTGAGTGTTGACGGAACTGTTTTGTGGCAACGATAAGAATTATGAAAAGCCAACCGCTTCTGAGAAGGCGCGGTTGGCTTTTTTGAGGACGCTTTATTTTTTGACAGGGGGGTGAGTGCAGATATGAAATTTGAATGCCATCAAGCGGTAAAAACGCTGATTAACTTCCCTGAACACAACGTATCTTCCGGTGAAATCGGAGCTGTCGTGGTATGTTTTACTACGCCCAATGAAGCATACGAAGTAGAATTTGTAAACAACGACGGAAGCACGCGGGCAATGTTTGCGATTCTTCCGGAATACATTGAATCGGTTAGGTGTTTAGTCCCATGTTATAATGGTGCAAATGAATTGCCAAAGGAGAACAAAAAACTATGGGACAAATATTACACGGATGCGCCAAAACGACAGAGGCAACCCGCAGAGCAATACAAA
>WQVC01000138.1 GCA_009781765.1 Defluviitaleaceae bacterium
TAAGATTGTACTTCGATACTTCAACGATTAGCCATCTTTTCGCAGAAGATACACCCGATAAAATGCGCGACACCAATTTGTTATGGGAAGATGTGATAAACGGCAAGCATGACATCTTCATCTCACCCGTCGTCATTAACGAAATAGAAAATTGTGATGAACCCAAACGCAGTCACATGTTCGAGCGGTTAGAACAAATTCATTTCCAAATTCTAGCGAAGACTGATGAAATTGTACGCCTTGCTTACGAATATATCGCAGGGGGTGTGTTGAAAGAAAAAAGTTACGCCGACTGCTTGCATATTGCATTTGCGGTTGTATATAACTGCGATATAATTATCTCGTGGAATTTTAAGCACCTTGTAAATTATAAGACCATCAACAAGGTGAAAATTGTGAACGCCATTAACCATTACAAAGAAATTAGCATTATGCCCCCATCAATGCTCCTGGAGGAGGTTGAACAAAATGACTGAGAGTATAGTAATGTTGGAAATCCGTAAAATTAAGAATGAAAACTCTTTGCGATATCGCAAAATGTCACCGGAGGAATTAACGAAGGAGTTTGACGACACCACCAAAAGATTCATCAAACGAATGGGTAAGGATATTAAAATAGTTACTTTGTCCACTGCACAAAACTGTAAATGAGTATATTTCATCACCGGTTCTTGTCGGCATCAAAACTGCACTTTAGAAAATTACTTTGCCGATGGTGCTTTTTCCGCTTGCGCCCGCAATGTCGGTCCGCCCGCGACTGAATTCAAATGTGAAATTTGTCAAAACGCCCGCCCTTACAGACCCGCGCATGTTACCTGCCGCATCTGCCCCCGTTTTGAGAAGACCGAGAAGAACTTTTTCAAAAGCTCTCCTTAAATCCGATGTCGTACTCACCAAACCCACGGCACATCATATTTTTGAATGTTTTCGTCAATTGTTACGATAGTCAGGTCTTCTGCTTTTGCCGTTGCAATAATTAAACGGTCGAACGGGTCACGGTGATGAAACGGAAGTTCGGAAATAAGTAATTCGAGATGTGACCGAGTAATCGGCAAAATGACAAAGCCGTTTTGTGAAAGCATCTCCCACAAGTGAGTTACGCCTCCGTCAAAAGAGAGTTTTCTCATGCTGTACTTTATTGCGAACTCCCATAATGAAGCAATGCTGATATATTTTTGTACATTTCCATCTTCGATGATGTTTGACGCGCACGCACTCAACTCTGCGGAATCCCAAAAATACCACAAAAATGCGTGTGTATCCAATAAGTATTTCATTACATGTATTCCTCAAAATCCTTCAAGGGCGCGTTAAAATCATCGGTCATCCACATTTTATCTTTCATGCAACCGCGCGCAAAAGGAAGATTAGAATTGCCGATTTTTTTTACAGGCTCAACAAACGTGATAATTACTTCGTATTGCTCTTTTACGGCAATCGGATGCTTCGGCTTAAAAGTCACTCCGTCGTACAGTGCTTTTATTGTATACATGCAGTCATTCCTTTCAAGCGAATAATTTATTCCAAAGTGATTATATCATAGGTGTACCCACTGTTAAAGTGAATCCGCTTTATGAAGGTGTTCACAGTTCTTCGATTATTCTCGGTAGCGGAAACAAAAAAGCCCGCCGGCGAACCGACAGGCCTTTTTTATTTCCAACAACTGTTCTACTTACATTTTTTAAGCAATTTTTCCCACTTTTTATCAACGTGAGCTTGCAGGTCTGCAATCATTTCTTCGCCGTTGGGCATGGAGAAGAGGTGACGGAAGCGACCTTGCTCTTTGATATAGTCTTCGATGGGGAGTTTATTTTTCGGCTCGTAGGTGAGCTTCCATTCGCCCTCGACTACTTCGTAAAGCGGCCAAACGCAGGTGTCTACGGCCAGTTTACAAATTTTCATCAAATCTTCGGGGGCGTAACGCCAACCGCGCGGGCAGGGCGCAAGAATGTTCAGGAAGTTCGCGCCGGGGGTGTAGTGCGCTTTGTATGCCTTCTCGTGCAAATCTTTAAAGTTTGCGGTGAAGGTTGTTTGCGCTACATAGGGAACACCGTGACCGACAACGATTTCCGTGAGGTCTTTTTTGTGTTGCATTTTGCCGGGGATTTCCGTTCCCACGGGGGAAGTGGAAACTTCGGCAAATTTCGGCGTTGCGGACGAGCGTTGAAGACCGGTGTTCATGTATGCTTCGTTGTCGTAGCATACGTA
Organism: Defluviitaleaceae bacterium; assembly: GCA_009781765.1. Taxonomy (GTDB): domain Bacteria; phylum Bacillota; class Clostridia; order Lachnospirales; family WQUN01; genus WQVC01. The sequence continues at coordinate 2,209 of WQVC01000138.1, forward strand.
AACCATGTCGTGACCGCGCTCAAGCGCACCCGAAAGGGATTGCAAGCCGATGTCGTAAGTTCCGCCGTCGCCGGCGAAAGCTGTAAATTTGTAGCTGTCTTTAATTTCGCCTTTGCGTTTTTTTGCTTTGTATGCGGCTTCGCAGCCGGCGATTGTTGCCGCTACGTTTTCAAACGCGGAGTGGATGTAGCCTTCGTTCCATGCGGTGAAGGGATACAACACGCTTGATACTTCGAGGCAGCTTGTTGCAACACCCGAAACAGACTTGTCCTCAGGGTTTAAGGCGCGAAGTACGCCGCGAACGGCAACGCCCGCGCCGCAACCGGCACACAAGCGGTGTCCGCCGACAAAGCGTTCGGGTTTACAGCATTCTTGTTTTAAATTGTACGCCATAATTTATACACCTCTCACTCCGACATGACGATAGAAATTGTCGGCCTTTCCGGTTTTAATTACTTCAGACAGAGCCGCGTAAACCGTTTCGAAGTTTTCGACGGGAACGTCGCGACCGCCCAAGCCGTAGATATAGTTAATCATAAGGGGGCGATTTTCGAGGTCGTAGCACGCGCTGCGAACATCGGCGAAAACAGGGCCGCCAACTGCGGAGAAGCTGTCGCATTTGTCCATAACGGCAACGGCTTTTACGTGGGCGAGTGCTTTTGCGATTTCCGCCATCGGGAACGGGCGGAACACGCGCAATTTAATTACGCCTACTTTTTCGCCGTTTGCACGAAGTTTGTCGCAAACATATTTTGCTGTACCCGCGCTGGAGTTAAGCACAACGATTGCGCGTTCTGCGTCTTCCATTTTATATTCTTCAAAAAGACCGTACTTGCGGCCGGTTAATTCGCCGAACTCTTTAAACACGTCGAGAATAACTTTTTTCGCGCCGAGCATTGCTTGCGCACGTTGGTACTGATGCTCGAAATAAAATTGCACCGTATCGTACGGACCTACCGACATGGGTTTGCCGTCGATAAGATGACGCTCGGGCTTGTATTTGCCGACGAATTTTTGAACAGCTTCGGTTTCAAGCAATTCGATATTTTCGATTGCGTGAGACGTAATGAAGCCGTCTTGGCAAGTCATGGTGGGGAGAAGCACGTCCGGATGCTCTGCAATACGCAGTGACATCAGGTAGTTATCATATGCTTCCTGGTTGTTTTCGGAATAAAGCTGAATCCAACCGGAGTCGCGCGCGCCCATGGAGTCGGAGTGGTCGTTATTGATATTGATGGGACCGGACAACGCGCGGTTGATTACCGCCAAAGTTACGGGAAGGCGATGACCGGAAGCTACATATAATAACTCCCACATGAGAGCAAGACCGCAGGCGGATGTTACCGTTGCGGAGCGCGCACCGGCGGCTTGCGCACCGATACATGCAGACATCGCCGAATGCTCGGATTCAACGGCTACAAATTCCGTACCGACTTTGCCGTCGGCCACGTATTGCGAGAAATAATGCACAACCTCGGTTGAGGGCGTAATGGGATACGCGGCTACAACGTCGGGATTAACTTGCTTTAAAGCTGTGGCGATTGCCTCGTTGCCGGAAAGTCTTTCGCGAATGGCCATTATTTATCCTCCTCTTCCCATGTAATGGCTTTGTCGATTTTCGGGCATACTTTGTAGCACACACCGCAGCCTTTACAATGTTTAAAGTCAAAGTCAAGCCGTTTGCCGTCCTTTACGGGAATCGCGCTGTCGGCGCAAACCGGAAAGCAAAGCATACACTGGGTGCAATGCTCTTCGAAGAATTTGGGAATAAAAATTCTCCAGTCGCCGGTGTTTACTTCCAAAGACGTGCCGGGTTCCAAAATATTTCCGCCGACGCCGACTTCGTTCCATTTATAATCGGATTTTGCGTCTTTTACATAAATCATGCCAGAACCTCCTTCATGCCGCGTTCGAGAGCTTTCATGTTCTTTTCGATAACATGCGGTTTTGAGGCGAACTTGCTTTTAAGCGAGCTGAGAACGTCTTCCATAAATTTTGCTTCGGGAAGAACGCCCGAAACCTTAACAATCGCGCCAAGCATTGATGTATTGGAAAGGCTTCTGTTGCCAAGCTCCTGTTCTGCAATGGCACTGGCGTCAATTGTGTAAACTTTACCCTCGTAGCCTTCAAGTTTGGGCTTGATTTCACTCGGGGATTTTTTTGTGTTTACAATAATTGCGCCCTCCTTTTTAAGACCGCTTGTTACTGCAACTGCGTCCAAAAGCGTTGCGTCAACCACCACTACGTAATCGGGTTCGTAGATGTTGGAATGAAGAGAGCTGCGTTCATCGCTGATACGATTGTACGCGGTAATGGGTGCGCCCATGCGCTCCGGGCCGTACTCGGGGAAGCCCTGAACAAATTTTCCCGAATCGAAAGCCGCGTCGGCCAACAACAAAGACGCTGTTTTTGCTCCTTGCCCGCCGCGTCCGTGCCAACGAATCTCTACCATACTCGACATATCGGACCACCTTTCCTGAATTTTTTATTTAGCACGTACCGAAGCAAAATACGCCGAACGACACGCACTATTTCTATTGTAGCAAACTTCGGTTGAACGGGCAAGTATAAATATGTATGAATCTCAATTTTTCGACGAAAAAAAAAGAATATTCGCTTAAAAAATTTTTAAGGCGTGATACAATTTTATTCGCACACAAAAAACGCGAATCGCCCTAGGGTGTGTCGACAATAGTTTTGCCCCAACCAACAAAACAGGCAATCTGTACAGCGGCAAGATATGAAGCCGTATGTTTGGCGTAACGAGTTGCAATGCCGCGCCACTGCTTGAGA
>WQVC01000139.1 GCA_009781765.1 Defluviitaleaceae bacterium
GCGACAACTTACATGCGTCCCCGGCAAAAAGAGGCTTCGCCTCCGGCTTCGAGGGAATGTGCGACAACTTACATGCGTCCCCGGCAAAAAGAGGCTTCGCCTCCGGCTTCGAGGGAATGTGCGGCAACTTACATATGTCCCCGGCGTTCAATGCGCGCTTGGCGCGCTACAATTTGAAGAACGATACCAACCCACGTAAAACTTCTGCCTGCGAATTAAGTTCCTCGCTTGCGGCGGCGGTTTCTTCCGACATGGCGGAATTAGTGTGTACCACTCGGGAAATTTGAAAAATTCCGTCGCTGATGTTGGTGATTGCTTTTTCCTGCTCCTTGCTTGCGGCGGAAATGCTTTTTATGGCGGCCAATACTTCGTCGGCACTTGTAACAATGTCGCCCAATGACTGCGCTGTTGATTCGGCAATGTCAGACCCGGAATCCACACGCTCAACAGATTCCTGAATGAGACCGGTTGTTTCTTCGGCGGCGGTGTGGCTTCGCGCGGCCAAACTGCGAACCTCGTCGGCTACAACGGCAAAGCCTTTTCCGTGTTCGCCGGCGCGGGCGGCTTCTACGCTTGCGTTAAGCGCGAGCAAATTTGTTTGAAATGCGATGTCTTGAATCGTTTTTACAATTTTTGAAATATTGCCGGAAGATTCTTTAATTTGTGTCATGGCCGACATCATTTGTTTCATGGATTCGTTGCCGGCGTTGGCATTTGCGGCGGAGCTGTTGGAAAGCCTGTCGGCAGTTAATGCGCTGCTTGCATTTTGTTGAGTTTGTTGGTTGATTATATCTATGGTGGCGTTGAGTTCCTGCACGGAACTTGCCTGCTCCTGCGCACCGGCTGATAAATCCGTCGAGCTTCTTGAGATATGTTCCGCGCCTGACAGCACTTGGGAGGATACAGATGAAATTTCCGACATCGTTTTGTTCAGGGTTGTGCTGATATTGTTGATTGAGTTTTTCATTTCAATGAAATCGCCGATATATTCGCGCTTGATATAAACGGTTAAATCTCCGGCGGCAACAGCGGCTAACGCTTCATTAACTTCATCTACATAACTTTTTATTATTTTTGTTGCTTTTTGCACGACCGCCTCTACGGCGTCTAACTCTTTTGCGATATCTTTTGTGTCTTCGTCGCAGTCGCTCGCGGCGATAGTTACATCCAAATGTCCTTTTTCAAAAGCCGTTACAATAGTATCGTTAAGTTTTTTTGTGCGCTCGTTACGATACGCATTTAATTTTTCGGTGTGACGTTGTATGTTTTTAATGCGGGTGGTATTTGTAAACATCAACAAGGCGCAAACGGTTTTGCCGTTGTGCGCAAAGGGAATGCAACTGTATTCCGTGTCGAAAAGCTGCGACGAGTTCATTTGCAATTGCATTTCAACGCCGGCTTGAAGTTCCGTTTCTCTGTACGCCTTTACCGTAGCGGGATGCCCGGAAATATCGCCGTTCACGAAGTCATTTATATGCATACCGACTGCATTTTGCTTTTTTGTATACTCAGATGCAACTTTATTCGCATATAAAATTTTGAAATTTTCATCAATATAAATACAGGGTTCGCTCATGTAGTCGATGGTAAGAACAAATTCATGCGTTATCTCGTTTACCATTTTAAGCAAATCGGCAAATGTTCCTTTAAGCCTTGAATCCTCAAGGGTATAAAGAATATTGCCGTGCTGATTTTCATAAGCGGCTTTTCGAAAATTCTCCTCCATTATGTTTATGCTTTTTACAACGTCCGCAAAAGCCGCCGAAACTTTACCGATTTCATCGTTGTGCTTCATGCCGAAGTTTACGTTCATATTTCCTTCGGCAACCGCCTTTGCATTGCGCTCCAAAACAGAAAGCGGCCGAAGCATTTTGAACACCATCGCCACTAAAAAAACTAATACGAATAAAATGCCGATAACCACAGGGGCAATGGCTCGAATATGCGCCGTCACGCCGGGCGTTACCGCGCTTCTGCTGATGCCGCTGAGAATAATCCAATCGGGGGTTACGCGCGCAAAAGCTAATTCCCTGTTGCGGGTAACGGTTGACGTGTATTCAAACTGCACGTCCGCAGGTATGTATGCCAGCGATGAGGCTATACCCAAGCTCGTAAGAGTGTTGCCCTCGTAGCCGGGCTTGCTTGAAAAAAGAACATTGCCGGAGGCGTCTGCCAAAACGATGAAATACTCGCCGATGCCGCCCGGCAAAAATTCCGGAAAGTCGGAAACTTCGTTTAAAAACATTTCCGCCGTTTGAACATTTCCCCGCAAACGCTGCTCCGCGCCGGATATGCTTGCGCCGATGTCCGTAACGATTCGTACAACCGCAACCGGAATTATCGCAACAAGCACTGCGATTAAAATCATAATGCCGAGCCTTACTTTTATACTTGTGTTTTTCATTTTTGCCAACCCCTGCATATTTTTTTTGCACAGCCTCAAACTTCGTCGGAAAGGTCGGCTTATTCAAGCCGCTCCCCGACGAAGTTTGAGGTTACGCAAAAAGTATTGCCCTCCCCCTAAAAGGGTGGAGAGCCACATAAAAAAACAGCTCTCCACCCTAAAGCCAAAACTCGCAAGCAAAATTTATTTTGCTCCGACCGGAAATATATTCATGCAATTGTATGCTTACAAATACCACAAATCGCGACCGAATGCAAGGAAGAATTATGGAAAAATACCCCTATGATGCCCCTGCAACATTCGAATACTTTTGCAACACGAGGAGGCAGGTTCAGCCGGCTTCATAAATTAAAGTCACGCGCCCGCATTTTATTTTGTCGCCGGGGCAAAGCGGAAGCGGATGATGAATCGGCGCGTCGTTCAGCGTTGTGATGTTTGAACTGCTTAAATTTTCAACCGTTGCGATTGCGCCGACGAAATATATTTTGCATTGCTTGCGAGAAATGCACGGCTCGGCAAGCGAAATTTCACAGGACGAAAGCCGCCCGACAAGCATTTCGCCGGTGGGATTAAGCGTCCAAACCTGCGCGGGGTTATCCGCGTTGCGCAAAGTGCGGGTGCTTGCGGGTGTTGTCGGCAGAGTAAGCATTTCCGTTTCGCCTTCGTCGGAATCGGATGCGCCCGGCGCGGGTGATGCGTTTGAACTCGGTACGTCCGTGCCGTACAAATGAAAAATTCCGGCGGCTAAATCAGCAAAATCCCGATGGTCGGCGGGAGCGTCAACCCATTGTATGCCCGACAAAAAGAACATGAGGTCGTCGCTCGGGGGGATATTTTCGATTCGCACGGGAATAATCGGGCGGCGGCATTCAAACGCAAGCTGAACCTCTCGGAACACCGCCTCCGACACGTTTGAATTTTGCGAATACACAAGCACAAACACCCCGCATTCGCGAAGTCCCGCGCTTATAGCCGCGCCGTAATTTGTTCCCGCCGGAATATTTCGCGGAGCTATCCAACAGGGTATGTTCTGCTCCTCCAAACATGCAACAATGTTGTCGGCGATGGATTTATCTTTTGATGAATGGCTTATGAATGCGGTTTTATACATATGTTTGCCCCCTTTTGCGATTCGCGCCGAAGCGAGTGTTGCCGCTAATCCGCGACGCCCCATTCGGGGATGTTGCGAAAATAGGAAAACTCGTACCGGCGCGGAAACCCTTCAATATCCGGATTAAAGGGCACGCGCTGCGTGCCGTCCGGGTCGGCAACCGAAATCTGCCAACCGGCGGAATATGTTCGAAAAAGCTCGGGTGTTGCGACACCATCTGCGTATCTCAAATTAACAAACTCGCCGTCCCAAAATCCGTCAACAAGGAAGCCTTCCATACGACTTACCCCATCCGAGCGTATACCGGTGCTGACGTGGCGGCCGTTTGCGACATGACCTTCGACATCGTACCTCTCAAAAAAATGGCCGCTTACGCTGAAAGGACCATCATTATAGCTAACGCCGATACGGGATATGCTGAAGTGTGTGCCGTTTCCGTTTTCGTCAAAATTATTGTAACTAACACTGACCATTGGTGCGAAGTTGCCGTGATGCCATCCCCTATCGTCAGCAGTAATAACCATGCTTCCCAAGCGAATGCGTCGGGTTTCGGAAACGTTTCCGGCTTCCTCCGCAAACGCCACAAGTTGCGGATTTGTTGCAATTGCGTATGTTGCCGCGAAGTCTTCCGCCGGCATGGTTACGGCAAGTTGGCTGAAAAACTCCGCGATGTACGACGGCATGAAATTTACCGGCTCGGGAGGAGGTGCGTTTGCGCCGTTTGTTGCGGCTTGCCCGTTCGCGCCGTCCTGCCCGGCGGATTGCCCGCCCGCTTCGTCGGAATTCGCGCCGTCCGCGCTTGCGCCGAGTTGTTCAAGCTCCGCAAGAATTTCCGCGTTATCCGGCAGAAGCTCCAATCCCTGCCGCAAAATCGCAATTGCATCATCCGTGCGACCAAGCCCGACCAACGCCGCCGCCGAACCGGTGTATCCGC
>WQVC01000140.1 GCA_009781765.1 Defluviitaleaceae bacterium
AATTCCGCCGGCAACCCCGACGATGCCCGCGATAATTCAGGCTCTTGCGCGAATGTTATGTACGGTGCAATAAGAATTAAAGCCAAAACAAGTGCTGTTGTTTTCCTCAGTTGATTGAATGTGCTTTTTGTCATGTGTGAAGCTCCTTTCGCAGATAAGGCGTATTGAAATTGTAAACTTGCTATGCTCTGTATATTACATCATTTGGAAACAGTTCACAATAGTTTTTTTGCGACGACACCCGAACGGGCTTCCCAAGTACATTTGCGGTATATTCGATTCAAATATGCCCCCCGGTAATAATATAATGTACGGATGTGTCGAGAATGTTACAAAGCAACAGGAGTCTGTGTGTCGTAAACCCTTGATGCCCGCGCTCAACTAGCCCCAAAAAGCCCGAAGGGACGGCCAAAAAATCTGCCATCGCCTGCGAGCTTGATTTCAAAAACTGCAAACTTTTGTAAACTGCTCGAATCCTTTGCACAGACACAAAAAAGGCGACCGGCTTCCCCCGCATTTGGGGATAAACCGGTCGCCTTTTCCTTGCCTGACTTTAATCGAGCGGATTTGTTGTTGAAACGGTATTTGCCGTGAGGCTTTGCAAGCGGTATAACGCGCCGCGTTCGGCGCACATAATGTCATGCGCGAGAAGCGCATCAACAGCGGCTTGCAGGTCGGCAGGTGTTATTGCGGGGTTCACGTTGTTGACGCGAAAACTCCTGCGCCCGCCGTTCGATGTGGTAAATGTAAGTTGATAATGGGTCACGAATTTTCCTCCTTTCGTTAAAAATCGTGCGAAATCCGGTTGCAACGAACGTGCTTGATGATAAAGCCCGTTCAGATTTCGCATAAATTGCATGAAAGGCGGCTTTCTTTACGCCGTGACGATTACAATATCCGATACAACGTGAATGCGCGCCGAAACGGCATCGCGGTTGTACATTGTCTGTATCGCCGCAACAAAACCGGCCGCATCTGCGGCGGACATGTTCGGATTAACGCCGCTGATAGTACATATTGAGCGGTTTTGCGTACTGCGAATGCGAAGCGAAGCAGATGCTGTGACTATGTTTGCCACTGCGCCACCTCCTTTCTTGTGGAGTTTATTCAATTTTTTTGACTTTCGCTTGGTTCGTTTGGTTCGTTTGATTCATTTTTGTGAAACATCCGAAGTCCCGGGAGCTTCGGCGGTTGCAGAGTTTTCACTCTGCGTTGCCGCTACATATGAAAGGTGTGCACGTGGGCGTCAACATCCGGTCGGCCGAGTCCGAACGTGTCGCCCCCTTTCAATCGTTACGGCGGGCGGTACAGGTAGTGCATTTTGGTACGGGTGGTGCATTGTTGTTGCTTGCAACCAAGTTACAGCGGCTTCGGCACGGCTCGGTGCGGTCAGTTTCAGAATACCGAAGTATCCCTTCCTGAGATGGCAAACACGTCCTTTGGCATAGAAGCGGCTGCGTGATTTCTCGGTTGCAGGGCAAGTATATCCCGGGCGTCATACCATGATATCCGGAACCGTTCCAGGAATTTTTCCAGGAAATTTTCCTGGAATCGTTCCGGGAATCGTGCCACCCGAAAACATCAAAAAACCGCGCTTTCGCGCGGTTTTTTCAGTTTCCAAACTTTAACCGGCGCAACGGCGCGGCGATTATTTCCTGATTTCCTGCTCCGCTCTCAAAAAACGGGCGGGGCAGGGGATTAAATTTCGCCCCATATGCAAATACGGTTTCTGCCCGTGTTTTTTGCGTGGTAAAGAGCTTTGTCCGCGTCGGCAATGAAATTGTTCACGCTGTATCCGTCTTCGAGGTCGGGTACAAACGAATGAATGCCGATGCTGACCGTCGCATGTTTAATTGAGCCGTCGTCGAGGGTAATGTCCGTGCTTTCAACAGCGGTACGTATATTCTCGGCAACATTTTTCGCGCCCTTTGAGTCTGTACACGGCAAAATTACAGCAAATTCCTCGCCGCCCCAACGCGCAACTTTATCTGACGCCCGTGTAATTTCCGAGCATACGGCACGAGCAATTCTTTGCAACGCGGTGTCGCCGTTGACGTGTCCGTATGTGTCGTTAAATTTTTTAAAGTCATCGACGTCTAAAATCATAAAGCTGAGAGACGTGTGATTTCTTTTTGCGCGTTCCCATTCTTGGCTTAAAAGCGTGTTGAAGTAGCGGCGATTTCCGATGCCGGTAAGATGGTCGGTTATACTGAGGGTTTGAATTTCGCGAATCAGATTCAAAATTTTCATTTGATGACGTACACGTATTTTGACGACGTTCGCGCTGAAGGGCTTGTTTATATAATCTACCGCACCCAAAGAAAAGCCTAAAACTTCATCCGATGCTTTGTTAAGGCCTGTGACGAAAATAATGGGAATGTCTTTTGTGCGGGCATCCGCTTGCAAGAGTGCAATTATTTCAAACCCGTTCATTTCGGGCATTAAAATATCAAGCAGGATTAAATCCGGCTGTAAACGTACTGCTGTTTCGAAGCAGTTGCACCCTATCCGTTCGGTGAAAAGGGTGTAATCGTCCCTCAAAATTTCAATGAGAGCCAAAATATTTACTGCTTCGTCATCAACTATCAAAATGCTGTTTTTCATGCATTCCTCCGAATACGATAAACAAAAAATTTTTTTTCTACATGTAAAACACACTGCATATACTATAGCATGAATGTAAAAGTGGTGCAAAATGCGAAAAATTTTATTGATATTGAAACGATGGGTAAGACGATTGGGCGGCAACAGCACTCCGCGTGCCTCTGTAAAGGTGCGCAAGCGTCCGTTAATGCGAAACGGAAATTTTTTGCGAAAATTTATTTTTCTCGTAATCATTATTTTGCTTTTTGCAGGATTTGCACGAAGTTTTTATCGCTTCGACAGGCAAATTCTTCCGCTTGTGCTGAAAGAAGCCGAACTCCACATACAAACGGAAATAAATAATGTAATCAACTACGTTGTACATGAAATTATTGTTGCGAATAATATAACGGCGGAAGATTTTATTCTGCAAACGCAATCGGATAATACTCTCAGCGTAAACACCGTGCTTGCAAACGAAATTTGCAACGCTGTCGCCCAAGCCGTTTCCGCCCGCTTGGGAAATCTTGAGCCGGAAGTTGTTTCCGTGCCGATGGGAATGGCTCTCGGGCTTGATACGCTTGCGCAAACCGGTCCCCGCTTCACCTTCACACTCGCTCCTGTCGGCAACGCGCTTGTAAATTACGAAACAAGTTTTACGGCTGCCGGTATAAATCAAGTGCATTTTTCCGTTTGGTTGACGGTGGATTCTGTGGTGCGAATAATAAATCCGGTACAATCGTCGGAAATTCACGTTACGCGGCAGGTTTCGTTGGTTGACGCAATCATAAGCGGCGTTGTTCCGGAAACTTATGTGCATTTGGACGCCTTTGGCGTAAATTTGAATTGACACAAAATTGTAATGTGGCTATAATGGCTTGATTAAATTTTTTTGGAGGTACATCATGGCAAAATGCGAAGTATGCGACAAAGGTATTCAAACGGGACATAGAATAAGCATCACACGCAGTCAGGTTTCCCGCCGCGCCAATAAAATGTGGCGTTCGAATATCAAAAAGATTCAAATCAAGGAAAGCAACGGCACGGTACGCAAAGCAAAAGTTTGTACTCGTTGCCTCCGCTCAAAAAAAGTTACCCGTGCAGTTTAGCCGCACGGGTATTTTTTTGTGACGCGGAAGCTCGCTCGGCTTCGGGAGAACGTGCCGCTGCCGGCATGTGCCGCACCCCCGGCGTTCAACGTGCGCTTGGCGCGCTATGGCGTTATTTCCTTTCGCAGCTTGCCGAGTGCTTTTTTTTCGATTCGCGATACATAAGAACGCGAGATGTTCAGGTGGCTTGCGATTTCGCGTTGGGTAAGCTCCTCCGGTTCGTCCCCAAGGCCGTAACGCAACAAAATCACGGTTTTTTCCCGTCCGAACAAAACTTTGCGAACAACGTCCCGCAACCGCTTAATTTGAATTTTTAATCCCACTTGTTCGTCAACAGCTTCTTTGTCATCTGTTGTAACGCTGTCTTTGATACAATATAATTATTTGCCGCAATTTGAAGGATATGCTTGGTGCGGAGATTATAGCGGAACAAGATGAAAACGGTCTTGTTCCACCCCCAAGCACTCGTGTTGCGGGTTCGTCAAGCTGAAATCGTTCTTTTCGCGCAAGCGCGAAAGACTGCTTTCAGCTTGACTCACTATAAAAAAGGGAGTGTCGCCTAGGCGCACTTAATGATATAATCTCCCTATGAGAAAACAAACGATAGACGAAAACCGCAAATGCCCAAAATGCGGGAAAGTCGAAAACCAAATAAACAAGGGACG
>WQVC01000141.1 GCA_009781765.1 Defluviitaleaceae bacterium
ATTACGCAGTCGAATGTACTTGCGCCGACATCTCCGGCGCGAGATATTGCCCTGCTGTTTTGCCAAAATTGAAGCTGAGTTGTAAGCATCGCCGCAAAACTTGCGGCAGTAAGTTGCACCGGAAGGAACGGCACATTTACCGGACCTTGCGGCGTTTGAACGGGTCTTGATATTGTCAGGTCGTCCAACTCGCTTGCGGTTTTTGTGCGAAGTGCGCGTTCTATTTGTTCGAGTCCTTGCGCTTTTGCTCGTTCGTCCCGCATTGCTTGCCTCAAAGACATATCCAACAACATGCATTCACTGCAAACGCACGCCGACGTTCCTGCGCAATCCCACCAACTGCGCTCAATTGTCCAGATTCCGACTCCGCCGGCTATGTCAACGCTCAATCCGATTACGTCCATCAACTTGACTCCGCCGAGAACAGCGGGATGTGCGCGGGAAGCTATCGGCGGATTAACCGCGAAAAAGGCAATAACCACGGCGGCGATTATACATACTGCTCGTTTGATAATCTTTTTCACGCTCGTCCTCCCCCGGATATTTCATATGTACGGCGCGGTTCTGCCGCGCCTTGGTTTTTACCGTCCCATGAGTCTGCGGAAAATTGAAATTACAAGTCCTACAACAACGGTAAAACTCAAAATTGCCAACGCCGCCGGAGCGATTGCGCCGATTACCGTGCCGGCTACTCCTACGAGTTGCGGCAAAATAATTCCGAGTTCGGCCGTAAGTGTGTCTGCCAAGTCGGTGAGACCGGGGGCGGGCGGACCGGCTGCAAACGCCGTTACTGCCGTCGCCGTCATCGCGGCAAGCATTGTGAACACGAATGCCGTTGCTTTTTTCATGCCTCGTCATCTCCTTTCGTTGCAGATTTTATTAAATTCATTGCCGCGGTTATCGACCACATGGCGAATAAAACCACCGTTCCCGATACCGCACCGGCAACAAATCCGGCTGCAACTACCTCCGTTACTGCGTTTAACATAATCCCCACCCGCCGTGTTACTTCTTGATGCAAAGGGCGATTACGGCGATTAAGCCAAGCCCCGAAATATATGCTGTTAATCCCACTGTCCATAACTGCGACGACATCAGAAAATTCATTGCGTCAAATTTTGTTTCGTGTTGCGCGTCTGCGATTTCGTTCATTTGCGTTGAAAGTTGATGAAATTCCGAGGCTAAAAAATCAAGTAAATCGGGTGGCGGCGGCGGATGTTGGCATTGTCCGCCACACCCGCTGACCCAACAATGCGGGCAGGGCAGCATGATGCAAAATCCGAGACACCCGAACACCCAACAGTGCGGACATGGCGGCAAGCACATCATATCGCAGAGCCAACTTCCGCAATTATGACAGATGATGCGCGGGGTCGATGCCGCAACCGCGATGCGGTCGGGTTGCTCCGCACGAACTTCGACGGCGGTTTTATAAAGCAGTGTTAATGCCGTCATCAACAAAATGCCGTATTTTATCCCGGTAATGCCGTACTTCATTGCACGGATGACCATTCCTGTCGCCGGCATGATTCAGCTCTTTTCTTTGATGACTTTGACCGTGTGCAAAAATGAAATGTTTTTTGCCCGAACTTGGAGCTTGTCCGCCACAACCGCCATTTCCATTTCCATTTCGTAGATGCCCGGGAATTGATTGAGTTGTTCCCGCGCCGTTATCGGCAACGACATTTTTGCGGCTTTTATGCCTCGTGAAACTTGTCCGCGCGATGCTGCCTGTTCGTCTTCTCGCGGCGCGAGGTCGTTATCCGGTATGTACCGGATTGTGATGCCTTCCAAGATTTCGCCGCTTTCCGTTTCCATTCGGTACGTTTGCGCCGAAAGACACAGGTAGGGTTGTTTGAAAGTTTGCATCTGTTTCAGCTCCTTTTCCGTTTTGGATTTTTTTATTTTGCAGTTCTTGGCTACCGTTGAGGTTGTTTGGTTAAAATTTTTGATATGAAATTGCGTCGAAATCCCCGGATACGAACGAAGGAGGTAGACCGAAGCCGCTCCCGAGGGGAGAGTGAGAACGACTCCGGGTTTATATACCTGTTTAAATAGTGGGGGCTTGGTTAGTAAATCCTTTCACTGATAAGACCTTCAACCAAATAAAAACCTTTTATATTGCCGATAAGTAAATATTCATGTCCGATTACAAGCTCTCTATCAAATACTTGATAGCGCATTGCGCGTTTCGCCGGTTCTCCGGTTCTCCGGGGCAGGTGAACGATTTTTTGTTTTTTATTTTTCTTACTTTGTACACCCGAGCTACCATTTTTTTCTCGTCTCCTTTTTTTGTCATCTGAGGAGGGGGTGGGTGTAGTATAATTCAAAATATTTCATATTGCAATCATTATTTTCGTCTTATTGAAATTATTTTGATTTCTCTTCATTTTTAGATTAGTCGTTGGGATGTGATTTTATGTACTCAGAGGTTTTTCCTTCTCGCTTAAAAAAAGCGCGCGAATACAACGGCTTAACTCAATATGAAGTCGCAAAAACCATTCAAATAAATCAATCGACTTATGCCAACTACGAAGCCGGTAAAAGAGAGCCGAGTATAGAAATTATTGCACTTCTTTCAAGGCTGTTCGAAGTTTCCTCCGATTGGCTTATTGGTCTTACCTCAGAAAGCGGAATAAATGCCATGTCCCAAGTTATTCGAGAACGTGAACAGGAAAAAATATTAAAAAAACTACAACGTGAAGCCGAACTGGACAAAAGAGTTTGGGGGTAAGTATGGAAACCGCTCACTTTATCTTTTTCGGCGTGTATTTCATGTTTTTTGTTACCGTATTCATCGTAGTTTTAATAAAACGCCTAAAATCCGACACTTTCAAAAATCCTGATGAATATAAAACAACGGGTGCTATAGGCGAACGCTTGATTTATTTGGAGCTTTTGAAACATTTCCCGGAAGAAACTATTTTAAGAAACCTATACCTTCACAAAAAAGACGGCAAACTTACTGAAATTGACCTTGTTCTTGTTACTAAAAAAGGCATTTTTGTTTTTGAATCAAAAAATTACAGCGGTTGGATTTTCGGAAGCGAAAAAGGGAAATGGACGGAAACTTTCCCAAACGGCGCGAAGATTAAGTTTTTTAATCCCGTAATTCAAAACCATATACATATAACAAGCCTTCGACACAATTTAATCGAGTTTTCCCACATTCCGTATTTTTCAGTTATTGTTTTTGGCGACCGATGCGCATTGGTGAATGTTTCTGTAAATGTTGAAAATGTTTTTGTCATCAAGACCCGGCACGTTATGCCTAAAATCAATGAAATCCTTTCCGATGCTGACGAAGTGATAAGCGACGACGGGCAGAATAAAATCATTGAAATGCTTTCTCCTGCGTCGCGCCCGCCATATAATGTCATAAGGCAGCATCTGAAAGAAATCAAAGAACAAGCCGCTGATTGCCCTCGTTGCGGAGGCTCATTGGTTGAACGCATCAATGGCAACACGGGAGAAGTTTTTTACGGATGCAGAGATTTTCCGGCGTGCAGATACACCACCAATTCAATTTAATTTTTCTGAAATGTTGAAAATCTTTAATTTTGGCATATAATAAAAAAGCCCTCGCAAGCGCGGGCAAAAAAAGGCGCAAGCCGGGGACGGTTTTTGACTGAACCCGAATAGTAAGTTTAGCTACGCAGGAGAAAATAGTCGCAACCTTCACCAGAGAGGGCGGCTATTTTTCTTTTTTATGCGACACATACGTGAAATAAACTAACGCAGTCATAAGAAGTATATAAATCACTTCGAATGCAGTCACAGGCGTCACCCCCTTTCGAAGGTTCAGCCAAGAAAAACCGCCTCACGGCTTGCTTGTACATATTACCGGATTTTCAAAAGGGCTTTAAGCCCCTTTTTTTATTTCCCGAAAATTTTGCAGTATCAGCAGGTTGCGCGTATGCAAACCAGTATGTAAAAAATATTTTTCCGCTTTCTTTTTTTGTAATCAGCAGGTCATCGGTTCGAGTCCGATTGTCGGCTTACTATCCTTACCGAAAACAAGCATCTCGCGGAGGTGCTTTTTTTCTGCCTTCCCCTTCGCGACGGTCGTGCGTCCGCCC
>WQVC01000142.1 GCA_009781765.1 Defluviitaleaceae bacterium
TGAAAAAAAGTTTCTCTCCCCCCGCACCCCCCTCTCTTCAAAAAACTTTAATCAAAAACCTCGCGAAGCGAGGTTTTTGTGAAGGGACCGGTCGTCCGCCTGTCGGCGGACTGCTCGCCCATGCGTCCCGGGTCGAGGGGTCATTGACCCCTCATGGGGGTTTGGAGGCAAAGCCCCCAAGGTCTTTCGGCAAAGTCGTGATTATAGGCGGCGGCGGAAGCAGCTTGAGCGTAAAATATGTAATGGAACGGCTCGGGGCAGAGACGGTCATTGTTGTGTCACGAGGGGATAATCATGCGGAATTTTTGCGACAACACAGCGACGCGGAAATTTTGGTGAATTGCACGCCGGTGGGGATGTATCCGAATGTCGGAGCGTCGCCGGTTTCGTTGGACTTTTTTCCGAAATTGCGCGGCGTTTTTGATTTGATTTACAATCCGGCGCGAACGGAACTTATGATTGACGCGGCGGAGCGCGGGATTCCGGCGATTGGCGGGCTTACTATGCTTGTTGGGCAGGCGGCGGCTTCGTCGGCGATTTTCACGGGGCGCGAAGTTAAAAATGCGCAGGAAGTTTTGCAAAATTTGCGCCGCAAGACGGAAAATATCATTTTGGTCGGGATGCCGGGCAGCGGAAAAACCACGCTCGGGAGTTCGGTGGCGTTGCAACTCGGCAAAAAATTTGTTGATACCGACGAGGAAATTATTCGCGACGCCGGACGCAGCATTTCCGAAATTTTTGCCGCCGAAGGCGAGGCCGGATTTCGCGCGCGAGAATCGGCGGTAACAGCGCGGGTCGGCAAGGAGTCCGGGCTTGTAATTGCAACGGGCGGCGGATGCGTCACGCGGGACGAAAATTATCGCAGTTTGCATCAAAACGGCACAATTATTTTCATCGAACGCGATGTGTCAACCCTCGAACGTTGCGGACGCCCTCTTTCCCAAGGCGACCTTGCCGCGCTGTACGAAACACGTTTGCCTATGTACAGGCGGTTTGCCGATTTTACCGTTGATGCAAATTGCCGCCCGGATATGACCGCGCGAAGTATAGTTGAAATTTTAATGTAATTTTTCGAAAAAGCAAAAACAGAAGGGATGATTGCAATGCAAATCACAGTAAGAAAAGCAACCGAGGCAGATATTGCCAAACTTAAAAACAACCCGACTTGGGGTTGCGGGGTTTCCGAGTTTGATTGGCACTACGACAGCATGGAAATTTGTTGGTTGACCGAGGGCGAAGTTACGCTGACTTATGACGGCGGAAGCGTTTCCTTCGGCGCGGGCGATTATTGCGAATTTCCGGCGGGATTATCCTGCGTGTGGAAAGTCACCAAGCCTGTAAAAAAACACTACGAATTCAGATAAGGAGAGATTTTATGCTTATTCCCACGATTCATTTTAACGGCAATTGCGATGAGGCAATCGCATTTTACAAAAACGCACTGGGCGCGGAGGTCAAGGAAATCAACTACGCCAAAGATGCACCGCCTGACAGCGGCATGGACGACTGTCCGCCGAATTTTGTCATGCATTCGGAAGTATTTATCTGCGGTACAAATTTTTCATTAACAGACGGCGCGGAAGCCCCTCCCGCAATCGGAAATTTTTCGTATATGATTATTTATGACACGGTCGACGAAGTAACAACGATTTTTAATAAACTTGCAGAGGGCGGCGAAGTTGAAGAACCGTTATCCGCTACATTTTGGTCAACGCTTTACGGCTCTGTTGTTGACCGCTTCGGCGTGAATTGGCAAGTTATGATACGAGATGAAAATTTTAATTGACGCAGAACAGAGAGATTGATGATAATGTTTACCGGTTTTACTCCGAGTACAATTGATTTCATGTGGAATCTTCGCCTGAACAACAGAAGAGATTGGTTCGAGGCGAACAAGGAAGAGTTCCGACAAGTATTTCAAAACCCTATGAAAGCGTTGGGCAAAGAAGTCTTTGAGCAAATCGCAAAAGACTGCGGCACGCGCGGGTTTATCCACAAAGTTTCGCGCATTTATAAAGATGCGCGTCGCATTCGTGACGGCGAGCCGTACAGATGCAACTTGTGGTTTTCCATTGAAAAGCCAAGCGAAGAATGGACATCTTCGCCTGTGTTTTGGTTTGAGCTGTCTCCCGAAGAATGGAGTTACGGCTTAGGGTATTACCAAGCAAAGCCGATAACAATGGCAAAATTCAGAGCGCGCATTGACCGCGACCCCGAGAAATTTGAAAAATTCATCGCGCCGTTGGAAAAGCAAGACGAGTTCATCCTTGACGGCGATGAGTACAAGCGAAAAAAAGAAGCTCCGTCACCGAAAGCATCCGCGTGGTATAACAGAAAATCCTTTTCTCTCATTCATAAGCAAAAAAACGGCGAAGAATTATTTTTGCCCGAGTTGGCGAATCGTCTTGTTGCCGGCTACAAATTTTTGATGCCGTTTTACGATTATTTCATCACATTGGATTCCGACCCCGACCCCAAATAAAAGGAGTCATCGTATGGCAGACGTAAAAATATTTGCAAAAGTAATTGAATCCGAAGCGAAGGAGCAAATTGAAACTCTTTCACGGCAAAAATCTTTTTGCGACCAAAAAATCAGAATCATGCCTGATGTTCACGCGGGCAAAGGTGCTGTAATCGGTTTTACTTCAACCATGGGCGAATATGTAATCCCAAACATCGTCGGCGTTGATATCGGGTGCGGTATGCTTACGATTGATTTAGGCAAACGTGAAATTGATTTGCAAAAACTTGATAATGTTATCAGAGCGAGCATCCCGAGCGGAAGAAATGTTCATGTCGGGCGAGTTTGCAAGTTTGAAAAAATGCAAAAATTAAAATGCTATCGCGAACTGAAAGATACCAAGCGACTTGAGCGAAGCATCGGTACGCTTGGCGGCGGCAATCATTTTATCGAAGTTTGCGCAGACGACGAGGGCTGCAAATTTTTGGTGATTCACACGGGAAGCCGCAACCTCGGCAAACAGGTGGCGGAGTATTATCAAAATTCAGCGCACGATTTGCTCTGCGGAAAAGATAAACTTCTTGCCGAGCAAGAGCAATTGATTTCCGATTATAAAGCACAGGGACGAAGGAATGAATTGCAAAAAGTTATCAAGCAACTTCACGCTGCGTTCAAAGCGAAAGACAGCGGCATCCCAAAAGACCTTGCGTATCTGACCGGAAAATACAAGGACGATTATTTGCATGATATGGCTGTTTGCCAAGAATATGCTGTGCTTAATCGTTATCACATCGGCCGAATAATTCTTGAGCAAACGGGGTTGGTTGAATCGGCTTCATTTGAAACCATCCACAACTACATCGACACCAAGAGCATGATAATCCGCAAGGGCGCAATTGACGCATCGCAAGGCAAACAGGTGCTAATCCCGCTCAATATGCGTGATGGTTGCATCATTGCTGTCGGCAAAGGCAATCCGGATTGGAATAATTCCGCCCCGCACGGTGCGGGCAGAATTATGAGCCGCATGAAAGCCAAAGCTACGTTCACCATGGAAGACTACAGAGAAAGTATGCAGGGCGTTTTTACAACAAGCGTGTGCAAAGATACGCTTGATGAGTTGCCGATGGCATATAAAAATATGCACGACATAATTGACGTAATCGGAGATACCGCAGACATTTTGAAAATTATTAAACCTTTGTACAATTACAAAGCAAGTGAATAAAATTCAATCGGCCTTCTCCTCAAACTCTTTCCCGGTAACGATGTACTGAATGGATACGCCAAAAATTTCATGCAGTTTCAGGAAGTTGTATGCCGTAATTCCACGGCCTCCGGATTCAATCATTTTCAAATGAACCGTGCGTATGCTCATTTGTTTTGCGAGGTCTTTCACCGACATGTTGTTTGCTTCGCGCAATGCCTTTACGCGGTCGCCTATTTCGAAGCTCAGTAATATTGTATCTATCACTGCAAGTGCTTTTGCCGAGAGTATAGCTCCCCCGCGTATAAACGGATAATTTTCCATGTTTTCCATGGTGAAATCA
>WQVC01000143.1 GCA_009781765.1 Defluviitaleaceae bacterium
AGTCGGGAAATCGCGGGCTTCTGCGCGTTTTCCGACGAAACCTGAACGGATTTCTCAAGTGCGTTCGCTACAAAAGTGCGAGTGGTTGGGGGTGAAACAAGAGCGTTTTTGTCTTGTTTCACTGTATGGCGAGTGCGCGGGGCGTTTATCGGGCAATAGAGCAATTTGATTTTGCGTTGTCCGAAAACGAGGCGGGGAATGGGGCTTCAGCCCGGTTTCCGCCGAAGTTTGAGGCTATGCAAAACCAAGTTGCTATAAAAAAAGCCCCTCACCGTAATCGGTGAAGGGCTTTTTATTCTGGGAGGAGAAGGATTTGAACCTTCGAAAGCATCGCTAACAGATTTACAGTCTGCCCCCTTTGGCCACTCGGGAATCCTCCCATCAGGAATTGCTCCCAACGGCGAAGATATTACCACATACGAAAAATTATTGCAAGTGCAATTTTTTTTGCCGGCAAATCGAAATTTAAATGCAGATTCGCATTTTAAGGATACGGCTTCGGTTTTGCAAATAAGGAGATAATCACACCGAAATAATTTTTGAAAACGGATGCAAATTCCTCAAAAGTTACGTTGCCGTTGATATACATAACGTCCAGCTTGTTGCGGTTGAAAAGGCATTTGTAGCCGGTGGAGGAATAGCCGTTTCGAATGTAGAACTCTTTGCGGCGTTTTCTGATTTCGCTGTCGGGGGCGGTTTCGTCTTGGATATCGAGGTTCAGGACGATTCGCTTGTTCGGGTGCGCGTCGTAAAGATACTGCATAATTTGCGAGCCGTAACCTTTCGAGCGCAAGCCCGGCGCGGTGGCCAGATACCATAAATATATGATGTCTTTGTGCGAAATTGTATAAGTCAGCCCCACGAATTCATCTTCGTCATAAAAAGCGTCGAAATTGACGCCGGCTTTTTTTGTGCGGCTGATTAAAAACGGCAGCGCGACCTGTTCTTGCTTGGGAAACGCGGTTGTGTAGAGGTTTTTTACGCTTTCGAAAATTTTTTTGTCGCAGGTTTTTGTAATCGGTTTGGCAATTAACATGCGTTGTACCAATTTATTACGGCGTTTTTCATGCCGCTGATGTCCGCGACGGCGGGATGCAGAATTTCCTTGTCGCGCAAGCCGGCAAGCGGCGCGGGAACGTGCGTGTTTGTAAGCTCCGACATTTTTTCGAGCAGGGAGAAATCGTCAAAGGCGGCGTATTTTTCGTCGATGGACGACATGACGGTTTTTGCAAATTTGTACGGGCTCGCCGTCGAAACGATAACATTGCGCTCGCCGGGACGCGCGCCGTACTTTTCGTGGGCGACGTAAGCAACCGCTGTGTGCGGGTCGATTAAATATCCGTGCGTATCGAAAACTTTTTTAATCGCCGCGCGAACTTCCGCTTCCGTTGCGTAAAACCCGACGAAATCTTCCGGCACCGGCATCTTAAATTTCTGCTTGCCGGAGAGATTTGCAAGCATCCTACCCAAATCGTCCTCGGGGCCGGCCAAGTGGTACACGAGCCGCTCGAAATTGCTCGGCACGAGAATATCCATCGACGGCGACGACGTCAAATGAAACTCGCGGTTCGAATCGAATACGCCGGTTTCGAAGTAGTCGAAAAGCACCTTGTTTTCGTTGCTTGCGCAAATCAGCTTGTTGATGGGCAAGCCCATTTTTTTCGCGTAGCATCCCGCCAAAATATTGCCGAAATTGCCCGTGGGAACAATGAAATTTACCGGGGTGTCGGGGGACATCCCGCCTTTTACAAGCTGCGAGTAGGCGTAAAAATAGTACACAATTTGCGGAATAAGCCGCCCCGTGTTTATTGAATTCGCCGAGGAAAATTCGTATCCGTCGGCTTCGAGCTGCTTGTTGAGCTTCTCGTCGAGGAAAATTCGCTTGACCTCGCTTTGCGCGTCGTCGAAATTTCCGCGTACGCCAACGACGCGAATATTTCCGCCGGATTGCGTAATCATGTGTTGTTTTTGAATCACGCTCACGCCGTTTTCGGGATAAAACACGATGATTTTTGTGCCTTCAACGTTTTTGAAGCCTTCAAGCGCGGAAACACCGGTGTCGCCGGAGGTTGCCGTTAAAATCACCTGCGTTTTCGGTTTGCTCACCTTTTTAAGCGCGACAGACATCAAATGCGGCAAAATCGACAGTGCCATATCCTTGAACGCCAACGTTTTTCCGTGATACAGCTCCAAAAATGCGGCGTCGCCGGATTCCGTTACATTAACAATGCCGGGCGCGGAAAAATTTTGGCTGTTATACGCGCTGTCCACGCATTTTACAAGCTCGGCGGGGGTGTAGTCGTTTTTGAAATAATGCCCCATGAGCCACAGCGCGTGGGCATTGTAATTAAAGCCCGATAATTCTGCGGGCGTTAAATATGCTTGCGGAATTTTGCGCGGAACATACAGCCCGCCGTCGGCGGCGATTCCTTTTAAAACTGATTGCGATGCGGTAAGTCTTTTTTTATCGCCGCGAGTGCTTACGTATTTCATAGTTATTGCCCCTTTCGTTGGTTGGCATTTTATCACATTCGGCGGAGGTTTGTCACGGAAAGCATTCGCTTCGCTCACTGCGCCCTTTATTACGCGGCGTGCCGAGCGACCGGTTGTTTTGCGCAGCAAAACGACATTGAGCGAGGCGTTTTGCTGCGCATCCCGAAACGAAAATTACAGTTACGCAAGAAGTCTGCTGTTTTACTCTCATAAAGCGTTTGACAGGTTTACAATTGTTGGTATAATGTAGTAACTCGTGCTAGTCGGGGAAGTAGCGGCTCCCTGTAGCTTGCAATCCGCTATAGCAAGGGTGATGCTCGTACTGAGGCTCCTTCTTTTTGAAGCCTGCCCCGTGTAAGCAGCGTTGACGGTTCGGTCCTGCGCAATGAACCCTCGTGAATCGTGTCAGGTTCGGAAGAAAGCAGCACTAAGCGAGTGCGTTCATGTGCCGCGGGAGTGCCGAACCCGAGCCGGCTGCACGGGTAACGTTTGGGGAGAAATGTCGAAGTCGGGCGCACGAGTCTTTTTTTTGCAAACAAAATTATGAAGGGATGTGTTCGGATTGGCGAAATTAAAAGAGTGGAAAATGGCACAAAAAATCCGGTCCAGCGGCAATCGCGGCATGATAATCGGCATGTGCGTAGCTGTATTGATTATCGTGGCGGTAATTATCGCAGTAATTAAAATAGACTGGCTGAAAAGAACATTCGGTCGTGACGGCTGCTGCTGCGACGACTACGACGACGATTTTTACATCGACGCAGACGACGAAAGCGGTTGCGCATACACCAGCGAAAGCGATTTGGAAAAATAATAATTTCCGAAGGGGCGGCAAGTGGGCTTCGCCCGAGATGCAGGAAGAGCGTTTCCCGCTCGCCGGTAAAAACTTTGCAGTAAAAAGGCAAAAAATCGCGCGTATGCGCGATTTTTTTGTTTTGATGAAACTTTTTCAAAAGCAGACCTGTCCTACAACTTCAAATTTTTCGGCGAGGGGTGGCGCGGCTTGCCGAGCGACCGGTTGTTTTTCGCAGAAAAACACATCGAGCGAACCGTTCACAATGCATAGCCGACGGGACGCTTCCTGATTTGATTCACTAGGGCGTGTTCCCACATCCGCTAATGCCCGTCTTTTGGTCGATTTTACGCCACTTTTCGTCAGTTTTCCCTTGCGTGCATCCTGCACGCCGCGTCCAAACTTCCTCAATTGACGCAAAATCGCCTCAAAATCCGTGCATTATCGTAAG
>WQVC01000144.1 GCA_009781765.1 Defluviitaleaceae bacterium
CGTTCTTAAACGGTGGAGAGGCATTGCTACGCGCTACGCCAAACACACAAAATCCTACCTTGCCGCCGTTCAAATCGCTTGCGTTTTCGGATGGAGCAATGCCTTTTGACGACACTCCCTAGCACGTTGGTGAGGCGAGTGCTGCAGCGAAGTAGGCCGGATGATGAAGCAGCTTTATGATGTTGTGTCGATATATGAATGATTTGCATAGTTGTTGATAGTTCTGTTATTTAAGCGTGTCGGAGGTGAAAATATGAAATTATTTAATAACAAGTGCGACGACGACTTGGAATATGATAAACGACCCTTTGAACAGTACAAGATATACGTAGATTTGGCTGATAGAGTCAGTCAAAGACGCCCAATCGCAAATAAATTTATATATGGCATTATAAAAGGAGGGTGTACGCGCAAAAGATTATGAATTGGCACTATTGTGGCTTGCAGATTGCGGTCTTGTCCATAAAGTGCATCGAATCATTGCGCCACGAAAACTATTGAAAACATAAAGCCTTATTACCGCTTGAAAGTTTACAGGGAAAAATTTGCACATCACAAGGTAATTCGCTTTTCTGTGGCGGATTACAAAAATCAAAAAATAACGAACAGGGGGAAAACAAATGACAATTGACGACGTAAATGTTTTATGGAACGAAATAACCCGAGACCAACTTAAACACCTGTCCTATGAGCAACTGTTGCCGGATTCCGCCATTGCGCAGAAATTTGGTATTTCTGTTTCCAAGGTGCGATACAAGAGGAAAAAATTCAATTTATCTGCCAAGACCGTATGTATTGAAAAATTTGCGGATGAAAATTCCGAAATCTATCGAGAAATTAACAAACAGGCAAAGGAATGGTTTACAGATGCAGAAAATCTTGATTCGACGGCAAGGGCAATAGCCGGTTATGTTTTTCGCAACAATGGCGTGACAGAAAATTTTCACGCAAAATATAAAATTCCCGATGAAGATATGAAGATGTTAAATATTTGCATAGTGAATCGCATTGCAGGTTTGTTAAAGTATGCCGCAAGCGAAGATTGGAATAAACTGCGAAAGGTGCTTGCGTATTGCAATATGTTTACAACCGGTTGGAATCCTGCTGAACCTGACACAGAAGAATTTGAAAAAATATATGCGCTTGAAATGGAAAAGGTTTCACGTAATTTGTAATATAGTGAATCAATTTGATTCACTATAAAACGGCATAGCTACCGGAGGCCCGGTATCTATGCCGTTTTTGCGCATAATTTTCAACTTTTTGAGACTTTTACGCACCGCCTCGCTTGTAACAGGAGAAAATTTCCGCTATCTTCGAAAAATCATCGGGATGCTCTTCTGCGCGCGCCTTAAGTTTTATTCGCCTACAAAAGAATGCAAATCAATCCGCCGGAACCCTCGTTGATGAGACGTTGCAATGTTTCCTGAAACTTCATTTGAACCGACTCGGGCATTCTGAACAGCTTGTTTTGCAGGCCGTCGCGCACCATTTCGTGCATCGACTTGCCGAACATGTTAAGCTCCCAAATTTTTGTCGGGTCTTCGCTCATTTCTTCGTTGATGTACGTGATTAAGTCTTCGGATTGTTTTTCGTTGCCGACGAGGGGGGACACCTCGGTTTCGATGTCGGCGCGAATCAAGTGAATGCTCGGTGCGCTGGCGCGAATTTTCACGCCGTATTTGCTGCCGTGTTTTACAAGAATGGGGGCTTCGAGCTTCATTTCGTCGGTGGCGGGGGTCACGATGCCGTATCCCTTGCGGCGAACTTCTTCGAGGGCGTGCTTGATTTTGTCAAATTCTTTTTTCGCCTCGGCGAGAACTTTTATTGTTGAAATAAGTTGATACTCTCCGGCGATGTCCATGCCCGTTGTTTCGGACAAAATGCGATAAAACAAGCCTTCGTCAACGGCTAATTCGATATGAACCGTGCCTTCGCCCAACGCGATTTTTTCGAGATGCGCCTTTTTGACGTGGTCGTTTTCCTCCAAAAGCGCGACCTGACTGCGAACCTCACGCAATTTTCCGACATTTGCAACCATTTGCTTTACCGACGAAATGAAGCTCTGTTTCAGCCAATGTTCGAGGGGGAGCGGCTCAATCCAACGCGGATAATTTATGCGAACTTCGCGCGCCGGAAATTCGTACAGCACGCGCTCGATTACTGTGTTGATGTCGTCGATTTTGAGCTGTGCGCAGTTCAGCGCGATTACAGGCGCGGAATGTTTTTCGGCAAGTTCGTCGCGTAAGCGTTCCGTTTCTGCCGCAAAGGGCGTTTGCGAATTTAATATCACGACGAAGGGTTTGTTAATGTGCTTCAATTCGCGAATAACGCGCTCTTCGGCGTCGATGTAGTCGTCGCGGTTGATGTCGGAAATGCTGCCGTCGGTTGTGATGACTATGCCGATTGTTGAATGGTCGTTGATTACTTTTTTCGTACCCATTTCTGCCGCTTCGGCGAAGGGCATTCTTTCTTCGCTCCACGGCGTTGATACCATGCGCGGACGTTTTTCGTCGTCTTCGCCGTCGAGATGTCCCAATGCGCCGGGCACAAGATAGCCCACGCAGTCAATCATGCGCACTTTAAACGTTGCTGCGTCATCGAGCGCGATTTCAACTGCTTCATTAGGAACAAATTTCGGTTCGGTTGTCATAATTGTGCGTCCGGCCGCGCTTTGCGGCAGCTCGTCGGTTGCGCGGTCGCGACCGTAACCGTCCTCGATGTTGGGAATTACAAGCAAATCCATGAACCTCTTAATGAACGTCGATTTTCCCGTGCGGACCGGCCCCACAACGCCTATGTAGATGTCGCCTTTCGTGCGTTCCGCGATGTCGCGGTACAAATTTTGATAATCCATGAAATCCTCCTCAAGTTTTGAAATTGTAGTGATACAATATTCTATGCGGGGGAGGGGGGATTATTACCGACTCTTGATTCGCGTCACCGGTTCTAACCGCCTTTGCCCTCTCATATACATATCCAAACGAATCTTGAGGGAGGGCCTCTTTGAAGAGCTATATCGAAAAACGGGCCGTGGATGTAGCAGAATTTATCATCAGCTCAAACGCAACAGTGAGAGAAACAGCCAAGAAATTTGGCATAAGCAAGTCAACCGTACATAAGGACGTAACAGAGCGTCTTGTGAAAATCAACCCGAACCTTGCCGGCGAAGCGAGAAGGGTTTTGGAAATTAACAAATCGGAACGTCATATTCGCGGCGGAATGGCCACGAAAGAAAAATACCTGCACCAACATACACGAATCACGAAATTGTAACGCGCCGACGCGCTTCTCCGGCGATGCAACAAAAAAACCTATCGGTAACCGGTTGGCTGCCGATAGGTTTTTTATTGCGCGGGGAATCGCCCCGGCAAAGGAGAGTGTTGCGCATGTCCCCGCGCGCTACACCAACTTGTACAGCGTCGCGGCTTCTTCCTTTCGCACGGTTTCTTTGACGGCAAGCACCTCAACGGCAGTGGTTTTGTCGCCGAAACGAACGGCAATTTTGTCGCCGATTTTTATTTC
>WQVC01000145.1 GCA_009781765.1 Defluviitaleaceae bacterium
AAACCGAAGTCCCGGGAACTTCGGGTGTGCGGAGCTTTCGCTCCGCGTTGCCGCGTTGTATGAAAGGTGTGCACATGGGCGTCAACATTCGGGTCGGCCGAATCCGAATGTGTCTGCCCCCTTTCATATATTGCGGCGGATGGTACGGGTGAAGCATTGGTGTTACGGGTACTGCGGGTGATACGGTAAAGCGTGGTATTGCATTCTGCAACCGTTATACAGCGGCTTCGGCACGGAGCGGTGCGGTCAGTTTCAGGGCGAACCCCTTCCTGAGATGGCAAAACACGTCCTTTGGCATAGAAGCGACTGCTTTGTTTCTCGGTTGCAACGCAAGTATAAATGAAACTTCATACACAAGTAACATGAACCGTTCCAGGAAATTTTCCTGGAATTTTTCCTGGAATTTTGCTCGGAATCTGTCCCGCGATTTTCCGCCTCGTTTTCGGACAACGTCAAATTGCTCTTCTATTGAACGGCATGAATTTCCATCGTATAATACCGTATAATATGGTGTGAAAAAATCAGAGGTGTTCCAAAGGAGGTATAAACATGACAAACATTAAAGGCAAGTGGGCATTAGTTACGGGCGCGAGCCGAGGAATCGGGTATCTTGCGGCGAAGGCTTTAGCCGAAAACGGATGCAATTTGGTTTTGCAAAGCAGGAATGTAAATAATTCCGGCAAAATTTTAAGCGAAGTTAAATCTCTCGGCGCGGAGGCTTACGCAGTTGCCGCCGATTTAGCCGACCCGGCGCAAGTCAAAGCAATGCTTGCGGAAATCGACAAAAAAGGCACTCCGATTGAAATTGTGCTTAACAACGCGGGCGTTCAGGTTGCGTACAGAACAGAATTTTATGAAACTCCGGAGTCGGACTTTACCGCGAGTTTTCAGGTAAATACAACAACGCCGGCTATGATTTGCTATCATTACTTACCGCGAATGGTTGAAAAAGGATTCGGGCGGATTGTTAATACAACAAGCGGAATCGCGCTCGACGTACACCAAGCCGGATATTCCGCAAGCAAGGCGGCTTTGGATAAATTTACAATCGACATCGGGCATAAAATGCAAGGCACCGACGTTTTAATCAATTTATTCAACCCCG
The DNA here is from genome assembly GCA_009781765.1 of Defluviitaleaceae bacterium. Classification (GTDB taxonomy): domain Bacteria; phylum Bacillota; class Clostridia; order Lachnospirales; family WQUN01; genus WQVC01. The sequence goes on from WQVC01000145.1 coordinate 1,106, forward strand.
GATGGTGCCGCACCGACTTGGGCGGCCCTCATGCACCTAACGCGCCCGAGTTTTCCGTGCCGGGTTCAATTATCGGCGTACTTATCAACGACAAAAAAAGCGGGCGGTGCTTCGATGCGTCGCATTTTGCGGGCATGACGCCGGAGCAAGCCGTTAAACACGCCGAAGCAACTACGAACAGCCCTTATTAAAACTTTAAAGCCAAAGTCGCGGGACTCCGTCCCGCACCCGGGAAACTTTTGAAAAAGTTTCATCAAAACTTAAAATCGCGCATACGCGCGATTTTTTTGAGTTTTTTGTCGAACTTTTTTCCAAAAAAGTTCGTGGGGGTGTGGGGGCGAAGCCCCCATAGTCTTCGGTATTGAAGCCCTCGTCCTGCGAGTGTATAATTCAGCCGGGTGAGTGCGAGTGAAGCGAAAAGTTTGTGCAACAATTTTGGCAATTTTAATGTTTTGCGTTCCGGTGTTTGCGGAGGATTTTTTTATTCCGCGAGAATTTGAACTTTACGCCGAAGCTGACTTTCGTTCCGGAGTTTTGGGGCGGTCGTCGGCGCGGCGTATTTTTGTTCTCGAACGTTACGGAAATTGGGCGAAAGCCGAAATCGACGGACACATCGGGTGGGTCAATTTGCGATACACTCCCGCAGTGTGTCAACTGGATGCGTTTTTCAGGCCGCTCGGGCATAATGTGGCTGTTTTTTACATGAACCTCGATACGGGTTTTACATATGTGCATAATCCGGGGCGAACGTTTTTCGGGGCGAGTTTGTCGAAATCGAATCACGCGCTGTATACGTTTATGCTTGCCGAACGCGGCATTTTGGATATGTACGAAGTGCATATTTACGAGCCGCGTGACGAATGGGGCGGCACGGGAATTTTACGCTTCACGCCCTTCGGTACGGAGTTTACAACGCGGGATTTGTTGGGGCTTTCGATTCGCGAATCGGACAACGCGGCGTTTCGAATGTTGTATCGCCTGACCCATGGTGCGACGCCGTCGTATCATGCTTTTGTGCGCGAAATCGGCGCGGACACGCGAATGATTCGCGATATTTTGGCGCAAAACACTCATGCGCGGGATGCCGGGCTTTTTATGTATGAAATTTGGAACTATATTGAAGGCGAAAGTCGATACGGGCATTATTTGCGCTACGACCTGCTTAACACCGCGCAAACATCGCATCCGTATTTTACGCGATGGGAAAATTCTCACGGCGTCGGCGACCGGGGCGTCGGAACGGAAGTAAATATTCAAATGCTCGTATCCGACTATCCCGTTGCGCGGAAATACGGCTGGGGCAACAACGCTTTTCACGATGCGGGAATTATCTACGCGCCGTCGCCTTATATTTTGGTGGTTTTAACAAACATGACTCGCGGCGCGCATAATTTATTTGCGGATGTGTCGTGGTTTGTGCAGGATTTCAACCACGCGACTTTTGTTGAGCCGATTCCGGTTAATATTCAGCCCAAAGGCCCGGAACGACGCTCGGGTCAGGCGGAAATGTTTCTTTCGTTCGAGCTTTTTTTGCCGTCGCTTCCGCTGTTGTAGCAGACTTCTTGCACGGCAAATCCCCTCCCCGCATAGCATACCCATACAACATAATTTTTGGAGGGCTGTATGGGAACAGGTTTCTTGGAAGTTGTTGCAATAACCGCTTATGATGCTTTGCCTATTGCGGGCGCGAAAGTTTTTGTTTTGAGCGGCGACGAAGTTCTTTACGAATTAACCACCGACGAAAGCGGCATCACGCAAAAAGTCGCACTTGAAGCACCCGCAAAAGAACTTGCAAACGACATCAATTTCACCGGAGTGGCGTATTCGGTTTGTGATGTGCGGGTTGAGGCAGCAGGTTACGAAACCGTTAAAATTCACGACGTCGAAATTTTGGACACGGAAACAAGCATCTTGCCGGTTCACATGCCGCCCAAAGAAGCCGGCGGAGAAACGTACAACTTATATACCCCGCCGCACAACTTAGTCTCCGGCGAAGACCGCCGCATGGACGTTCCGCCGCCCATGACAATTCCCGACGGGCATCGCGTTCTCAGCGAAGTAGTTATTCCCGAATTTATTACGGTTCACCTCGGTCGCCCCGACCGCCCCGCACGAAACGTTCGTGTTCCGTTTACCGAGTATGTAAAAAACTCCGCCAGCCACGAAATTTATTCAACTTGGCCGGAAGCATCTCTCGAAGCGAACATTTATTGCATAATTTCGCTCACGCTTAATCGGATTTTCACGGAGTGGTACCGTGTACGCGGATTTAATTTTGATATATAGAGGTTCATAAAAAACATACCCGCAAAAAAGCCTGAAAATTCGAGCTTTTCAACGGGTATTTTTTAGTTTTCGGAATAGGACAATCCAAAATCCCAATATAGTTTATTAAAAACATAT
>WQVC01000146.1 GCA_009781765.1 Defluviitaleaceae bacterium
CTTCATTGACGCTTACAACCGTTTCGGTGAAGCCAAACACCATTTCAATCAAACAAGAAAACGCGGCTCCATGCCTTTTGGGCTTGTTGATTTCTTTTAAGTGCGCATGGCGACACTCCCCAAGATGGCAAGGGCTTGACAGCCGGAGAGACGGCGAATCTCTTTCTCAACCGGAGTGGGCGGGGGATGCCCACTCCGGCTTCCTTGAAATTCCCAATCAAATAATTCTTAAAAATATTGGAGAGGGGGGCGGCATGAGTAACGGTTATATTCTCTTACATCGAAAAATCCGCGACCACTGGATATGGAAAAACCCTGTCTATTTTCAATGGTGGGTTGACCTGCTTTTTGAAGCGCGGTACACGCCGGGGAAATTGGTAATCGCCGGAGAGCTTCACACGATTGAGCGAGGGGAACTCAGAACCTCAAAATTAAAACTTTCACAGCGTTGGGAGTGCAACAGAAAATCCGTCGAGAAATTTTTAAAACTTCTCGAACGTGACGGCATGATTAAAACAGAAACCGACAACTTCGGGACAACGCTCAAAGTCTGTAATTACGCCGAATATCAAGATTTTACTGCGCACAAAGGAGCAACAGAGGGGGTAACGGACGGGACAGCGACGGGGGCAACGCCACGGACACCGCGAGGGACATCAGAGGGTACAACGGCGGGGGCAACAGTGGGGACACAAAAGAATAAAAGAAATAAAGAAATACAGGAAACACAAGAAACAAAACCCCTTCCGCCTGCGGCGGATGAGGTGGAACATGCCCCTGAAGATTCAAAAGCCAAAAAAGTAAGAGCCGAGCTTTGCGCCATTCGCAACAGCTTTTCATTCGCGGGCAAGCTAAACGACGCCGTGAACGACTGGATTAAATACAAGTTTGAAAAACGACAGCCGTATAATCCTACGGGTTTGCGAAACCTCCTTGCTCGGATTCAAAACAGCGCAGAGCGACACGGTGACGATGCGATAGCTTGTGTGATTGAGGACAGCATGGCGAGTAATTATACGGGGATTGTGTGGTCGAAAATTACGCCGCATGTGAAAACCGACTCCGCACCTAAAAACCGCTTCGTCAACTTCAAGCAACGCGACATCGATTATTCTCGCTACGAAAAGCTCGAACGGGCGTACATCGACCAAAAACTTAACACATAAACAGAACGTAGGTGTAATCCATGCGGAAATTGAGTCCCGAAGAAAACGCAAAGCGTCTGCGTTACAAACGAGCCGCACTCAGGCTTATACAGAGAGAATCTATTTATGACGAATTGGACGACATAGCGGAAAAGTGCAGCACTATGTATTGGTTAATTGAGGGCGACGAGGATGAAGAACTCACAAACGCGCTTGACGGTGATACTGACGATTTACACGAATTCAGGTTCAGTTTTTCCGACCTTGAGGCGAAATGCTACCAATTAAGCGAAGCACTCCGCGATACGCACATAACAGAGCATTTCGATGATTTCCTTGTGAGCGCACTCGGCAAAAATTACGAAATGGTGGGATACGACAGTTTTCAAGAGGATTATTATCGGCTTACGGAATACGAGCCGGAATTTGCCGAAAAGGAATCGAGCAAACGACTGATGCGCTTGACAAAAAGTGAGGTGCTTGCCGTTGCCGGACAGTGCATCGGGATATTTTGGGCTTTCTTGGATATTCGGCACTCGTTTGACTGTTTAAAATCTGCGTTTGATACACTAAAAGAGGACAGAGAAGAGCTCATGTCAATTGCAAAATCAGTAGAGGACAGATACGAGCAATTGCAGGGCAATTTGCACGATTATGAACTGCGGCACAAATTCGACAGCGCATTATCACTTCTGCCCGATTGGATTTGGGTGCAATAGATGGAGCAACCATGCACAGCGGCTTGCGTTTGTGAAAGTCCCCGAAGAAGCACAACGCGAAGCCTCAACGATATTAAATCATAACACAGAGATATGAAACGATAATCCGCGCAATAAAAACATAATCCGCATTGCGAAAGGATAGTCCGTCATGGATAAGTTGGATTACGCAATTCTGGAATTTTTGCAAAATCACGCAACGACAAAGATGAGCGCGAAAACGCGCAAAGAAATCCGCGCAGAATTTGCCGTAAAAGCGGACACCCTCTATCGCAGGATAAAGGGACTTATCGAAAACGGCAGTGTAACCAAAGGCATAATCGACGGTCGTTCGCACACATATTTCATCACAAAATCCGGCATCGAAAAATTAAGGGAGGCCATGAAATGAAAAAGAATGTAGGGTTTATCGCAGTCGGTCAAGGCGGGGGCAATATTGGTTTACTGTTTGAAAAAATGGGGTACAGTGTACTGTTTATGAACACTTCACAAGAAGACTTAGCAACGCTGACGGATGCCGAGAACAAATACCACGTCAAGGACGGCGAGGGTTGTAACAAAGACCGCGACAAGGCTAAAGACTTAATCATTGGCGATTTTGACGCAATCTCCGAAAAAATAAATGAAACGCTGACCGAGGAGTATATTTACGTGATTTTCAGCTCCGGCGGCGGCACAGGTTCGGGTTCGTCACCAATGCTCATTGACCTGCTCATACAGCACACGGATAAAAAGGTGGGCGCAATAACCATCATGCCCGCCGAAACCGAGCCGTTGAAAGCGTACATCAATGCGTATGAGTGCTTCAAGGAGCTGGAGAGCATAAGCAACACATGTGCAACCTTCATTCTTGACAATAACAAATACGACAAGTTCGCTATCAACAAAGATTTCGCTGACCTTTTCAATTCATTCCTTGATATTCCGAACCACCAAAGCAAGCGCGGCAACATCGACACGGCAGAAATCAAAGAGCTTCTCTCCACTCGCGGCGCGGCGATAATCAGCCGGATGACAAAGGCCACAAGCAGTACAGCACGGTTGATAGCTGCCATAAAAGAGAACATCTTCGCCCCGCTCGAAGCGGATAAAGTCATCAAATACATCGGCCTTTCTGCCGCCACCGAAATTGACTTGGACGCGGTGATGAGTGAAACCGGCACATATGTGGATGCGTTTCAAGGAACTCACCCCGAAAGCACTGTATGTATTTTCTGCGGTCTGTCATTTCCCTACACATCTCTCGAAAAAATCCGTGCAAAAGTGGAAGATAATCGCGAAGCAATAGGTGTTTAGTCCCATGTTATAATGGTGCAAATGAATTGCCAAAGGAGAACAAAAAACTATGGGACAAATATTACACGGATGCGCCAAAACGACAGAGGCAACCCGCAGAGCAATACAAA
>WQVC01000147.1 GCA_009781765.1 Defluviitaleaceae bacterium
CATCGGCACAAAAACGACGGAAATAAACCAATTCACCGCTTGCAATCCCATGAACAAAACCGGATTTAAACTTGCCGCGCCGGTAAAATTTCCGCCCATCGCCATAAGCCCGAACATCAGCGGAATCGCCGCCTGCATAACGGCGTCGGTAAGCGACACAAGCCCGGTTAAAATTTCAACCGCAATATAAAACGACGCAATCGCGGGCAAAACCGCCATCAAATACGTCACGTAAAATCCCGTTTCGCCGGCGGATTTATGACGAAAAGTTTCGGTCAAAACGCTCATCAGCGCGCCGAGAATCGCAATGATTATAAGTTGCCGAATCAACCCGCCGTGCGCTAAAAATTCCGCAAAAATAATATCCGTTACGGCAGAAAAAATTCCGCCGATTGAAAGGTCGAGTTGCCCGGCAACAGCGTCGCTTACGAGGTCGGCAAATGACGGCATTCCCGGCCTGTCCAACACGCCGATTTCGTAGCGGTCGAGTCCGATTGCGCGAAGGATTTCTTCATTTATATCGCTGTTCATGGCAACAACCCCGTAACAACCCGCACAATATCAACAAGCACGGGCATCGCCATAACGAGAATGATTATTCGCCCGGCAAGGTCGATTTTTGCGGCAATCGCGCTTTCGCCGGCATCGGCGGCAACGCTCGCACCGATTTCAACGATATACGCCACCCCAATCACCCGAAGCGCAAGCGAAACATACGTACCGAGCCCGTCCGCCATTCCGCCCAAATGATGCACAAACCCGACTGCCTCCGCCAACGCGGGCAAAATTGCCAAAAAAATAATCACGCCCGTTGCAAGCGAAATCAGCACGGCAAGCGCGGCATTATAATTTTTCATCAGAACAGCAAGCATCACGCCGATTATGCCGATTATTACGACTTGAAAGATACTCATAACTCAAACATCTCGCGAAGATGCGTAAACAAATCCGCAATATGCCCTACAATCCAGAACAAAACAAGCACGATTCCCGCAATCGTAACCATGGTTGCCTGTTCGTCGCGGCCGCCGTTTTTCAGAACCTGATTCAGCACCGTAACCAGAATTCCGACCGCCGCAATTTGAAAAAGTAAGCCGATGTCCATAATTTTCCTTCTTTCGTAAGTTTTAAATGACGGCTTTCGGGGGCTTCGCCCCCCACCCCACCCGCTTTTTGAAAAAAGCGGGGCAAAAACTTTATTAAAATCGCGCTTCGCGCGATTTTATTTCAAAGTTTTGATGAAACTTTTTCAAAAGTTTCCGGGGTGCGGGGCGGAGCCCTGCGGTCTTACCAGAGTACAACAGTTGCTAACAATCCGCCCGCAATTCCCAAGCTGTGATACATGCGCTTGTTTTTTTCGGCGGCCTTTTGAAGCGAGGCTGTTTTTTCGTCGATGTAGGATACGGCGTATTCAATGGCGTTTTTCTGCATCTCCTTGTCGAGATACCCGAGGGTTTTGCCGAAATCTTCGAGTACAATTCTGTCTTCGGCGGCAAGAAAAACACGCGCGGATGCCATTACCGTAAGCCAAAGCTGATACGCCGTTTCGCCTTCGCCTTCGGCAAGTTTGTGTGAAAAATTTTCAAAAATATCGCGCACTCCGCCGTCGGTGCGTTTTGCGATATTTTGGCAAGCCTCGGTAAGCGTCGAGCGCATGAAGTCAATTTCCGACGAAAGAATCAGCAACGCTTTTTTAAACTCCGATAAATCCCGCACGCGGAAGCCTTCTTTCGCGGAGAGATAAAAGCCCATTCCCACCGAACCCGCCATAATTAACACCGTGCCGATAATATTAGTCCACACGTCCCCCACCCCTTTTCATCTCCGGGTACACATTTACAAACTCTCTCGAAGCCGGATTTTTTCTCCGTTGCCGCAATACACGCCCCCTACCCTGCCCGGCGCGCTGAGTACAATGAACCGTTCGAAAACTCGGCGTCCGGTAACGCCGGCGAGTGCGGGATTCGCCATGATGTCGGCGACATCGCGACCGTGTGCGGTACAAAGAAGTTTCACGCCGGCGTTCAAAACGGCGTCAACGGCGCGAGCGTCTTCTTCGCCGCCGAGTTCGTCGGCAGCGATAACATCCGGCGACATCCCGCGCAAAAGCATAACCATCGCCAACGCCTTGGGGCATCCGTCCAGAACGTCGGTGCGTTTGCCGACGTCGTTTTGCGCAATGCCGCGAAAGCAGCCGGCAATTTCCGAGCGTTCGTCGGCAAGCCCTACGGTGAGTCCGCCGTTTGAAATCTGCCGTACAATATCGCGCAAAAGCGTGGTTTTTCCGAAACCCGGCGGAGATACAATCATCGTGTGAAGGAAGGCTTTTTCGCTGAAAATTTTCGGCAGAACCCCGTCGGCGCATCCGAAAACGCTTCGCGCAATTCGAATATTCAGCGCGGAAATATGCCGCCACGCGCGAACCGCGCCGTTTTCCGTAACAACCTGCCCGGTTACGCCCACGCGATGCCCGCCGGGAAGCGTGATATATCCGGCGGCAAGTTCTGCCTCGAAGGCGTAAAATGAATACTGACTTACGCGCTCCATGGTTTCGCGAATATCCTCGGCGGTGGCGTTGTCGAGAAAAATTTCGCGTCCGCCGACCCTCAAAATTATCGGCTTGTCCGCCCGCAAACGAATTTCGGTAATGCCGTCCGGCTCGCGTTTTTCAATGCGCCGCGCAACTCCCGCGCCTAAAAATCCTAAAATTTCATGCCCCAAAAAAATACCCCCTTGCTTGTCTTAAATATATGACAAGCAAGGGGGCGATATTCGAAAAATCGTAACGCATTCGGAGGCAAATCAAATTGATTCATCGGATTCACCGGATTCATTCTGTTCCGCCTCAAACTCTTCCCCGGTAACAATGTAGTGTACGGATACGTTAAAAATTTCGTGCAGCCGCAGGCAGTTATATGCTGAAATGTTGCGGCATCCCCATTCAACCATCTTCACATGATACTTACGCGCTCCCATTTCCTCTGCGAGAGCTTTTATCGACATGCCTCTCGATTCGCGTAATTGTTTTACGCGGTCGCCTATTGCGAAGCTCAGTAGTGCCGCACGTACAATCGAATGTCTTTTCATATAAATCACTCCTATCTCTTATTTTGAAATATGTCAACAGTAAAATCCGTTGGGGAGTGTCGCCATGCGCACTTAAAAGAAATCAACAAGCCCAAAAGGCATGGAGCCGCGTTTTCTTGTTTGATTGAAATGGTGTTTGGCTTCACCGAAACGGTTGTAAGCGTCAATGAAG
>WQVC01000148.1 GCA_009781765.1 Defluviitaleaceae bacterium
AAACCGAAGTCCCGGGAACTTCGGGTGTGCGGAGCTTTCGCTCCGCGTTGCCGCGTTGTATGAAAGGTGTGCACATGGGCGTCAACATTCGGGTCGGCCGAATCCGAATGTGTCTGCCCCCTTCCATATATTGCGGCGGGTGGTACGGGTGTTGCATGGGTGGTGGTAAAGCAGGTGTTACATACAACCGCTATACAGCGGCTTCGGCACGGCTCGGTGCGGTCAGTTTCAGGGCGAACCCCTTCCTGTGTAATAAGTCGCGTCTGAAATCAATTTCGCGCATCGTCGAAAACCGGCCTGAAACCGCCGGTTCTCGCCTCGTGCTCAATTGTTTCAGACTGCGATTATTACCTGTTGGCAAACACGTCCTTTGGCATAGAAGCGACTGCGTAATTTCTCGGTTGCAGGGCAAGTATATCGCAAGCTGAATGCAATGTCTTAATAACCGTTCCGGGAAAAATTCCAGGAATTTTTCCTGGTATCGTGCAGCCTTGAAAACATCAAAAAACCGCGCATTCACGCGGTTTTTTACTAAGGCGTGTTCCTGCTTCCGCTAACGCCCTAAACAATTTTATCGAAGCGCGACACTTCGAGGCTCTCCGGCGGGTCGGACGGATTATCAAGCACCGTGTACGGCTCGCCCGGCGGCAAAAATGAAAAATGCTCCAAGCTGTATCCGTGTTCGCGCAAAAGCGCGTCGAGAGTGTGGATATTATCGCGCACGAGCGCAACGGTTTTTTCGTTTTCGAGGCGAAATTGACACTGCACCGCGCGCGAAGTTTTTCGTACATAGGTTTCAAAATGCCCGAGCGACGACGTATCGAGCGAGATTAGCGCGGATGAAGTTTCGCCGCCTCCGCCGCCGGATTTTTTCGCGTCTTTATACACATGCAAATTAAGCGGCGTTTGCCGGCCATCGTGATACAACGGAACTTGCACAAAAATTTGATTGCGAATTTGCGACGCAAAATCCAACTGCGATTCGAGGGTGCGAACTTCCTGCATGACCCGCGCAGCGTCGGGATTTCCGCGCACAGTAAGCTCAACCTGCGACAACGTTTCGCGCAAATTTGAAAAGTACCGCTCAATTGATTCGGGGGTACTGTTTTCAAGGGGAAACAGCAGCGACTGCGGAAGCGGCGCGGACGATTGCGCAGAAGGAGCGACCGACGGAACAGCAACTTGATTCGCGGCAACCTGTGAAGTTGCCGTTGCGGAAGACGCAGTAGCAGCGATGGTTTGTGCGGATTGCCCGGGCGAACCGGCAGATTGTTGTGCGGCGGTTGCAACCGACCCCGACGCGGACGTTTGCGCGACTGTCTGTGACGGCGCAGTTGCGGATTGTCCGGATGAAGATAAGCCGGCGGCTTGCGGTGCGGCGGCGGATTCTCCCGGCGTGACCTGTCCCTGCGCAGATTGCGTTTGCGCGGCAGAACTTGCGGGCTGTTGGGTTGCACTGTGCGCGGATTCTCCGGAGGAGATTTGCCCCTGCGCAGTCTGAGTTTGCGCGGACGCTTGCGGCGCGGTTAAACCGGCCGGAGGCGGAGCAGTTGTCGCGGAGGCGAATGAACCTGCGGATTGTGCGGCGGATTGTCCCGACGCCGGAGTTCCGGCAGGTTGCCCCGTCGCGGGCTGCGTTTGTGCGACGGTTGCGGATTGCCCCGTCACAGACTGCGGTTGGGTTGCGTTATGTGCGGAGTCTCCGGAGGCAGGTGAACCGGCTGGCGGTTGCCCTGCCTGTGTCGCTTGCCCCGATGCTTCGCCGGTAGGCGTTCCGGCAGGTTGCCCCGATAAAATTTGCTTCAATTTCGCCGCAAGCGCGGGGTCTTGCAGCGAGTCAACCGCCGCCAAAAGCGCGTTCAACTGCGACGCAATTTTCGTTTGCCCGCTTACGAATCCTTCAAGAAGCGCGGCATTTGCCGGGTTCATGCGAATGCCGTTCTGCAACATGAATAACGCTCGCTCCGGCGATTGCGCGAGCTTCAACGCTTGGTTCATGCGCCGAATCGCAGATTCCGTAAGCGGCATTCCGTTTTCAAGCATAAGGCGCAACATCGCTTTGTTTTCTTCTGTCGCCTTGTAACCGTATGTTAAGAGCGTTTGCGTTAAAATTTCGGGAGCATCGCTTTGCGTCGCGGGTGCGGCGGCCGTGCTTGCTGTGCCGACGGGCGGCGGTGTTGCCGGCGCGGGCGCATCAGGCCCTTTCACCGGCACGGGTGTATCTTTTATCGGCGGTGCATACGTTACGTCCATAATTCATCCTCCAATTCCGCCCCGACCGGACAATGGTCCGAGCCGAAAATTTGCGGATAAATCATAACATCTCTCAAAGCTGTCTGCAAAGTCTGCGAAATTAAAAAGTAGTCGATGCGCCAACCGATATTTTTTTCGCGCGCACGCGCCATGTACGACCACCACGTATATGCGTCGGTTTTGTCGGGATTAAGCAGACGATACGTGTCGATAAATCCCGCCGACAAAAGCGCGGACATTTTTTCGCGCTCTTGGGGCGTAAAGCCGGCATTTTTTACGTTCGAGCGCGGATTTTTCAAGTCGATTTCTTTGTGCGCGACGTTTAAATCGCCGCAAATCACAACCGGCTTTTCAAATGACCCGAGCCACGCGCGAAAATCGTCCTCCCAACGCATTCGATATTCAAGCCGCGCAAGCCCGCGCTGTGAGTTCGGCGTGTAAACCGTTATGAAAAAAAATTTTTCATATTCCAGCGTAATTATGCGGCCTTCGTTGTCGTGTTCATCGATTCCCATGCCGTTCTTCACCGAAATCGGAGGCTTTTTTGTCAAAACGAGAGTTCCGGAATAACCCTTTTTTTCCGCCGAGTTCCAATACGACAAATATCCGGGAAAATCGAACTCTGCTTGCTCGGGTTGCATTTTCGTTTCCTGTATGCCGATGATGTCGAAATTTTCGCGCAATAAAAAATCCGCAAAGCCTTTATTCATGCAGGCTCGCAGGCCGTTGACGTTCCATGATGCAAGTTTCATAGAGACGCTCCTCACGTTAAATATGTTGGGGCTTCGCCCCAAACCCCACAAACTTTTTGAAAAATTATACCACACTTCTACTAACTTGTGTTAAGTGTCTAAAAGCCGCATTATTACAGGGTTTCAGCGCGGCAAGTGTTGGCGATTACAAGTAAAAACAGGCACTTTCAAGCAACATCAAAGACCAAGCAAAGACCAAAACAAAGGCGCGTTTCCATGAAAAAACCCTTGCGTGAAGAAAATCCGCA
>WQVC01000149.1 GCA_009781765.1 Defluviitaleaceae bacterium
GTAGGGTCGGAAGCCGTTCACATAGATAAATTTCTCGAAGGCTTGCGACGGCGGTTACTGTTTGTGTCTTTGCGGGCAGTTTCTTTGCTAACGCTGAATAGGTTGTGTATTCCGTTTGCCGCAAGTCTTCGGGTTGTTCCGAGCGCGTAAAACTTTGCGCCCTCGGAACAGCCTTCGGGCGACCTCCGAAAACTCATCTTTTCGCATATGTCGCTTCTCGGAAACCGGCCTGATGCCGCCGGTTTCCTGCGATGCGACACAGCTCAAAGTGGGTTTTCGGAGGTCGCCCCTACTGTAGGGTTATTGCGATGCGGCGAAGCCGCATAACGCTGACTGCCGAGATGTTATCCGGGCTGTACGCACTTTTGCACCTTGAAAATTTAATCGCAAAAAATTCATTTGAGAAGGGAAGATTTTTTATGCATCACCCGAAAATGCGTTTCACCTATGTCGGCATCGACAGCCACAAAGAAACACACACGGCGGTTTTCCTCGATTGCTTCTTTGAAAAACTGGGCGAGCTTTCGTTTGAAAATCTGCCGGACAAGTTCGCGGGGTTTTTGCAACGTGCGCAAAAGTTTCAGACCGACGGCACGACATTTATGTTCGGCATGGAGGACGCATCCGCTTACGGGCGCACCTTGGCACGGTTTTTGTGCGCCGGTGGTGAGAGCGTTAAACACGTGAACGGCTTGCTTGTGGCACGTGAACGGAAAAACCAAAACATCGTGCAAAAGTCTGATTCCGTTGACGCCGAGTGCGCCGCGCGGGTTTTGATTTCGAAGTTCGGCGACCTGCCCGACGTTGTGCCGCAGGATAAATATTTTATTCTGCGCTCGCTCGTTGCGCGGCGGAGCTTGCTTGTGCGCCATCGCGCCGCAACGAAGAATTATTTGCACAGCGTCTTAATGCAAAGTTATCCGAATTATCGCGGGTTCTTCGCTAACCTCGACTGCAAAACGTCGCTTGCGTTTTTCATGCGCTATCCTTCGCCGGGTACGTTGAAAGGCGTAACGGTTGAAGAGTTGGCGGCATTTTTGGAAATCCCGTCAAATAAAAGTTTAGGCTTGCCCAAGGCTAAATTCATTTTGGAATCCTTGCAGGAAACCGCCGTTCCGTTTCAGGAAATCCGCGATTCGGTGGCGCAGTCCGCTATTCGACAGCTTATGTTTAACATTGAGGAAATCGAACAACTTGAGGAAGGCATCGCTTCTTTTTTAAAGCACTTCGATTGCACTTTAACCACCATGGCGGGCATTGACATCGTTACCGCCGCGCAAATGCGTTCCTGCATCGGCGATATAAAAAGGTTTTCTACCCCCGCCAAACTCGCAAGGTATGCCGGCATTGCGCCCGTAACATACGCATCCGGCAAAAAGGATTTGCAATTTGCCAATCAGCGCGGCAACCGCGAGTTAAACTCGCTTTTCTTTTGGCTTGCGGTGCAATTAGCAACGCCGTGCGGTTCAAGCCGGAAAATATTAAACTCATTCTTCCATGAGTATTTTAACCGCAAAATGTCCGAGGGCAAAACCAAACGACAGGCTCTGAAATGTGTGCAACGGCGGCTTGTAAACATCATTTGGAATATGCTCACCCACGGCGAGGAGTATGTAAACCCGCCTACCTTTGATTTGCCGGAAGCTGAGAACGAAGCCGAGTGAAAAACATACGTTCTCTTGTTGTTCTGCATGTGCATGGTAAAATTTATCCGATTGTTTCAGCGGCAAAGGAGGGGGCGGCGCATGTACAACAGAATACCTGCTTCAGCCTTTGCCGGCATTCATTGCTGTGGCGAAACCTCCGAAACCGCACAGTTTGACGGCTCATTGGTTTACGGCAAACTTACCTTTGGTAGTGTAGAGATAAATTTTTCTTTTGTGCAAACCGAGCATACCCGAAGCACAGTCATACAAGCCACACACCCTAAAGAGACCCAGCCCGACCCGCTGTTCCACGCATTGCACGGCAATCTGCAATGCAGCCCTGCGGCTATTTTGCAAGCCGCTAATCTTTATGTTTTCACCATGAATAACCCTGTATTTTGGATTGACCCGAGCGGGCTTAATGCCATGCCCAGCCACGCATTGGGTCCTGCATTGGGTGCGATATTTGATGTTTTTTTCAGGGAATCTGTTGGAGATAACATGTTGGGGATTCTTTCCGGGGCTGTCGGCTCGGTACAAACGCCAACCGGAGAAGCTACACTGTTCGGAGGAATGGCACGTAATCAAGAAAGATTCGATTCTGCTCGAAGGATGGGCGAGGAGATTGCAAGGCATGACTATTATTTTGATATAACAGTTTCGAGAGGGCTTCAAGCCGGAACACATATCGCGATTGGATATACGTGGTATTTTGGTCTTGCTACCGGTACTCGCAGAGAATACGTACATGCAAGTTTTGGGGTTGGTAAGGGGGTGGGGCTTCCGGTTATAGATGTGTCCGGGACTACCGGGATGGTGTTCAACCCGACGAGACCTGTCGATTTCCAAAGTCGCAACTTCAGAACGGATAGTTTTAATATTCAAAATCACGTCGATATTGCTCATTTTTTCCATGTTAATGGAGTTGAATGGGTAGATGGCGCGACAGGCATGGAAATCACAGTGCAAAGCAGCGCAGGAGCAGGCATTCAATATACCCATTATTTTTTGACGCGGACGCGGACAATAGGGGGACATCAGTATACCGTTTCCCGGCGAACGCCCTAACAGTTGACATTTTGACGAAAAAAAATGGGGCGTGTGAGAGAATGAGCAGAAACTTGATGAGAGTCTTTGATGTCGCTACGGAATCCTCTTGGGCAGTATTTATAATTGCATATACAATCTTTCCTGCATTGGGTCGTATTTGGGTCACGTTATTTTTTGTAATAGTTGCTCCGATTACTGCCTTGAATGTGTTTTATATACGGGATAAGAAGTTGGATAAACCTTGGCGCGAGAACATTCATTGGATTGCGATAAAAATAGGAATAATTCTTTTCGCAGTTTTGTTTAGTTGGACGTGGAACTTGCACTTCAGATAGGCGTCAATGCGCATGAAGCTGTTCTTGCCGCTGTTTTCACACCAAAAAAACCACGGCAAACAGAAGCGCAGAAACCCGGATACGGCCCTCCGGAGCGATTCTGCCTGTCGTGGCTTAATTTTTTGTTTTTGAGCATTAAAAATTCGGACGTCCGAAGTCGGAAC
>WQVC01000150.1 GCA_009781765.1 Defluviitaleaceae bacterium
ATGTGGAAACGTTTGGCAACAGCCTTTTTTGTGTGGTTATGAATTTGTTTGATTTGATTTTTAAAGCAGTTCTTTCGGGTTGCGCACAAATGAGCGGTTATACAGAGCCGTTTGGATTTGGACCGACCTTTCCGGCGAAGTATCCGGCGCGACCGGCGACCCGGCAGACGTGGCGTTCCTTACGAACGTAAATGTGAACGCGGGCGCGATTATCAGAACAGATTCGCTTGACCCGGTTGATGCGGCAATTCCGTTGGAATTGTTGTACTTGCCGGCGGCCGGCGGCAACCCCGAACAGTTTGCGCAATATATTTATCTTCTCGTAACACAAGGCACAACCGGCGGCGTTATGGATTTGGGTACGATGGTAGCCGGTCCCGGACTTTTCCGCCAAGATATAACAAACGCAATCACACGTGCGCGTTTGATTTTGATTGAGCCTCCGGCTTTCTCAACAAATATTTCACTTAACCCGGGCGTAAATGAAACCGAAATGCGTTTTTCATGGTGGACGCCGCGCGGGCAAGCGACGTCGGCGCAAGTGCAGCTTGCTGATAACGCTGCCATGACCGGCGCGACTGTCTTTACCGGTGCGGCACCGTTCCCGATTCCGGCAACGCTTCCCGGTTCCGGCTCAACCTACGACGTAAACAGAGTAGTCGTCACCGGGCTTACGCCGAATACGAGATATTATTATCAGGTCGGCGACCCCAATAATTGGAGCGAAGTTCAGCATTTTTACACGTTCAACCCGAGCGTAACCGGTATGCAAACAATTTTGATTGCGGGCGACCCGCAAATGGGCGGTTCTCCGGTTGGGTTATCGCGCCAGATTGATAAAATGACGGATTCGCTTGAACGCGGAATTGCAAGAGCCGCAGGTGTCGGACACGGCGGAGTGGACTTCATTCTTTCCACCGGCGATAACGTCGGCGGCGCATCAAACCGCGTTGACCGTTGGAATGCCTTTATGGCAACGCCGGTTTTGCGAAACATTCCGCTCTTCACAACAATCGGCAACCACGACAGCCAATCGCAGGCAACCGGCGCAGATTTCAACACGCCGCTTTCGTTGAGCTACTTCATGTCTTATTGGCCGAACCATCAGTGGCTCGGTTCGGGCGGGCCGAACGCTCCCACTTTTGCATATACGAATGCAAACCTGTTGGGCGGCGGAAATCATTTCTTCCGTTACGGCGATGTTTTGTACATTTCGCTTAACACCAACGACCGCACTTTCCTTGCGCAGCATCGCCCGATTTTTGAAGCGGCTGTTGCGGCGCACCCCGATACCACATGGAGAATCGTCACGTTCCACCAAAATATTTTCGGCGGCGGAAACTTCCACAGCCCGGCAATGCCGGCAAGCGGATGGTGGCGGATGCTCGAAATTTTTGAAGAGTTCGACGTTGACCTCGTTATAAACGGTCACGACCACACGCACGGACGTTCCTTCTTTATGACTGCTTGCCCCGACAACCAAGCAACGCCGGTGCGGCAACAAATGCCCGCCGATTTCGGGCGCAACAGAGACGAACTTCTTGTGCATGACGCTCACCCCGGTGCGTTTATCGCGCCCGAGGGCATACCGTTTATCACAATCGCATCAATTTCCGATTTTCCGAAATACACGGCGTTCCAACCGATGCTTCCTTGGGTTGCATGGGTAGACCCGGCGCAATACGACAATTATTCGCAGTATTCAATTTTGGTAATCGACGGCGATTCGCTTACGATTCAAACTTTCGCCGTGCCGTACAATACGAGCCTGTGGATACCTTCCGGCGCGCCGGAAATTATGACAAACAGCTTTACAATTCGCCAAACCGCACGGTTTGAAGATTTGCAAAACCTGATTGCCGGCATCGACAGCCCCGCATTTACAATCGGCGACATTACTCCGGCATCTTGGGCGGATTTGATGAACACTGTTGACGCCGCAAGACCGTTGACTGCAGCATCTCCCGCCGCCGCAATCAACGACGCATTTTCGGCAATTTACGAAGCATACTTCGACCTCGAAAATGACGCCGACTTCACTGCGCTTGCCGATTTGTTGGCGGAAGCCGAAGCAGTTCTTTTGACCGCCGTTTACGGGCCGTGGTACGGACAATTCCCGGACGGCACAATCGCAACGTTCCGCACAACGTATTTTGAACCCGCCGAGCTTGTAAATTCCATCAGGCTTTCAACGCAAGCATCCATCGACGCGCAATACAATTTATTGCGCCCGGCGTTTGAAGCGTTTCTTGCTCTCGCGAGTACGATTCCGCGTCCGTGGACGGATGTTCACAGCATTCCCGCAACAGGCGTTTACACGATGGGCTTGCTCGACTGGATGTTCGACGGGCAACCCATGAACCCCGAATGCCCCAGAGGGCAGTGCCTGCATCCGTGCTGGCTTGTTCGCCCGTGGGAGTGTTCCGAAAACGTAACGCCGAGATTTTTCTCGCATTTCACGAAAATAAATTTTGCGGGCGGCTCGTTGTATCGCGACCACGTAAACCTGCAAGCTCCGCGTGACGGCGCACCCGTTCGCCCCGACCAAACATTCGGGCCTGTGAACACAGTCGGCGGACGTTTGCCGATTCCGTTCGGATACTATCCCGCCTCACATGCAAATGCCGGGCAGGAAAGATTCACTTCCGGTCACGTTGCAAGAACTCACGCAGGCGAATGGATTCGCTACGAATTAAATGTCGCTCAGGCCGGTATGTATCGCGTGCATTTGGGCGCAATTAACCCGAGCGCGACAAACGCTATGGAAGTTCGCCTCAGAGATACCGATTTAAACACGCTCACACGCTTTATCGTTCCCGCAGGACACGGCGCGGCCGGTTGGACAGCGGCTAACCCCTTGATTGAAGCGGAAGATTATATTTTCCTGCCGCAAGGAAATTTTGTTCTCGAAATGCTGTTCATAAACGACCGCACTCGTCCCACGCGCCCGGGTGCTTCCGGCACACCGGCATTTTATGCGGACGGCGTAAGCGTTGACATTATGACGCTTGAGCGCGTCGGCGCGGGAACAGCTCCCGTATTTGATATTCCGGCATATCACGTCATGTTGCCGCTTCCCGCCCAAGATGCCGCAGGTATGTCGCATCGTCAGCGCGGATGGTCGA
>WQVC01000151.1 GCA_009781765.1 Defluviitaleaceae bacterium
CGGCGTTCGCTATCGTAAGCGGTTCGCTCGTTGTCGTTTTCGGGAAAAACACCCGAAAACAACCGGTCGCTCACCACAATGCACTTGACGCCGACGGGACGCAAATCAAATTGATTCACTATAAAATTAGCGAAATTTACGGGGCGATTATGGTGATGTTCGATGCGCAAATATCTTCAATGCTTTCAGGCACATTGTTCAGAAAAATTTTGAATAACGAACCAATCACTTTGTTTGAATATAACGCCCTTACGGGAATGCTCATTAACGCCAATGTCCCGTTCGATGCATCTTTTGCATCGGGAACAAGAAAAAATCCTGCGTCGTTGCAGCTTACAATTCACCTGAATCCGTCAACAACTTTGGTATCGGTAATATCTCTTGAACCCGGAGCTTCGGTATTTTCTCCGAGTCCGTAAAATGCGGGCTATACATATTTCAAGCGTAACGGCTCATAATAGCGAATGTAAAACATTGGAGGTATTAAATGAGCTGGAATCTTGAAAACACATATGCGGAACTGCCCGAAATATTTTATCGCAAGCAAAATCCCGAAATCGCGCCTGCTCCGAAGCTCTTAATTTTTAACGAAGAACTTGCGGCGGAGTTGGGTTTGGAAGAAAATTCGGCGGAAATATTTGCGGGTTCGAAATTGCCGCCCGGGTCGAAGCCGATTTCGCAGGCGTATGCGGGATATCAATTCGGGCATTTTGCGATGCTCGGCGATGGTCGTGCTGTTTTGCTCGGTGAGCAAATTACACCCGGCGGCGAGAGATTTGACATTCAGCTTAAAGGCTCGGGGCGCACAGCATTTTCCCGAAACGGCGACGGATACGCCGCGCTTTTGCCGATGTTGCGGGAATATATCATCAGCGAGGCGATGTTTTATCTCGGCATTCCGACTACGCGCTCGCTTGCGGTGGTTCTCACGGGCGAAGATGTTGTTCGCGAAAAAATTTTGCCGGGCGCGGTTTTAACTCGGGTTGCGTCAAGTCATATTCGCGTGGGAACGTTTAATTATATTGCGGGTGCGGCGGAAGAAACGCGAATTCTTGCGGATTACACTATTCGGCGGCATTTTCCCGAAACAGATAAATATGTACTTTTTCTGCGGGAAGTCGCAAAACGGCAGGCCGATTTGATTGCAAAATGGCAGTGCGTCGGATTTATCCACGGCGTGATGAATACCGACAATATGGCGATTTCCGGCGAAACAATTGACTACGGGCCTTGCGCGTTTATGGATTCTTACGACCCCTCCGCCGTGTTCAGCTCTATCGACATCGAGGGGCGTTACGCTTACGAAAATCAGCCGAAAATCGGCGCATGGAATTTATTGCGATTTGCAGAGTCGATTTTGCCGCTGCTTCACGAGAATGAAAACGAGGCCGTTGAAATTGCAAAGGCGGAAATTGAAAATTATTGGCAAAACTACAAAATATTTTGGCAGAATGAAATGCGCAATAAACTGGGAATAGAAGACGAAGGCGCGGCGGATGCGGAACTTTTCGCGGAAATGTTGGATTTAATGGCGGCGCATAAATTGGACTACACGAATACGTTTCGTGCATTTCCGGCAGTTCCCGAACCTCTTGCCGAATGGCAAAAAAAATGGCAGGCAAGGTTTACCTGCCAGCCGAAAAAAAATCCCGCCGTTATTCCGCGAAACTATCGCGTTGAGGAAGCCTTGTCAGCGGCAGACAACGGAGATTTTTCGGTAATGCACAAACTTTTGGCGGTTTTACGCAAGCCATATGAAAATTCGGATGAATATTCGAAACCGCCCCCAGAGAATTTTTGCAACTACAAAACCTTTTGCGGAACGTAGAACGTAGTTAGGCCGCAGAGGATGGGCTTGGAAAAATCAATCAACCGGCTCCGGCTTCGCCTCAAGCTCTTCACCGGTAATGATGTAGTTATTTACACTGGGGAAATTAACAATTTACAACGTCGAGCCGGAGAGCATGAACGCGGTGGATTGTTGGGGCAAGGGCATTCGTATGAATATAAAGAAGCTGATGGTCGCTCAACCTCTCGTACTCGCCGCGAGTATGAGCAAAAACGAATCGCTGAAAATGACCCGCCGCTAAACCGGTCGGAAGGCGGAGAAGGGCGGCCGGCGGAGTAGCAAAACCATAGTTTGTTACAATCGCCTATGGGTAAATGACGAATTTTCACAAAGCTACGGAACGGCGCATTTCCGTCACTCCGTAGCTTTGTTGTGTTCTTTAGCAATTTACAAACGATTGGACACAGCGGAAGTTAGGGGAGGTTTCTGCAAGTTTTTCCGGCGGTACGCCAAGTGTTGGCAATCCCAAGTATTACGGTGGAAAAATCCCTTTTATTCGTTCGGCAGAAATTAACGCAGTAGCTACAGAATTATATTTAACGGAACAAGGGCTAAAAAATTCATCTGCAAAAATGGTTAAACAGGGCGATATTTTATATGCTTTGTACGGCGCAACAAGTGGAGAAGTTGGAATCTCTCAAATACACGGCGCAATAAATCAGGCTATTCTCGCAATAATACCAAATGAAAATTACGATTCACAATTTACAATGCAATGGCTACGCTTGAACAAAACAAGCATTGTTGATAAATATTTGCAAGGCGGTCAAGGGAATTTATCAGGTGCGATTGTTAAAGATTTGGAAATAGATTTTCCTTGTTTTCCCGAACAAAACGCAATCGGCACGTTTTTCCGCACACTCGACAACACTATCCATAGCCATCAGCAAAAGCTAAACCATCTGCGCAAACTGAAAAAAGGATATTTGCAATTGATGTTTCCGCAAGATGGGGAGAGTGTACCGCGCATACGCTTTGAGGGA
>WQVC01000152.1 GCA_009781765.1 Defluviitaleaceae bacterium
AACTTTTTTAGAAAAAAGTTTCCCTCCCCCCGAACCCCCCTCCCTTCAAAAAATTTATGGAGAAACCGCGCGAAGCGCGGTTTCTCACGAAAGTTTTGAGGGGGTTCGGGGGAACTTTTTCAAAAGTTCTCCCGAAAAAGATTTCGAAAAAAACTTCATCGGGCATGTAGAGTTTAAAAACGTTTGCTTCGGGTACGAGCCGGAAACTCCGGTAATAAAAAATTTTACGGCGGAGGTTAAGCCGGGGCAAAAAATTGCGATTGTCGGACATACCGGCGCGGGAAAAACCACGATTGTTAAATTGCTTATGCGATTTTATGATGTGAACGCGGGCGAAATTTTTCTCGACGGAAAAAATATTGAGGAATATGAGCGCGATGAATTGCGGCGTCATTTCGGAATGGTTTTGCAGGATACATGGCTTTTCAGCGGAACAATTGCCGATAATATTCGATACGGGCGGCTCGACGCCTCCGACGAAGACGTAAAAAATGCCGCAAAAGCGGCACAGGCGCATCATTTTATTCGGGCGTTGCCGGACGGCTACGCAATGCAGATTAACGAAGAAGCCGACAATATTTCTGCCGGGCAGAAACAGCTTTTAACAATTGCGCGAACGGTTTTGGCCGCCCCGGATATTTTAATTTTGGACGAAGCGACAAGCAACGTGGACACGCGCACCGAAGTTCAAATTCGCCGCGCAACGGATAATCTGATGAAGGGGCGCACGTCGTTTATAATTGCGCACCGGCTTTCGACGATTCAAAGCGCGGATTTGATTCTTGTGATGCAAAACGGCGACATCGCCGAGCAGGGTACGCACGAAGAACTGCTTGCGGCCGGCGGCGTGTATGAAAAATTGCACGCGAGTAGATTTTAAGAGGTGACCGTATGAAAACGCAAAAAATTTTAACGCTTGTAATCACTGTGGTTTTGATTGCGAGCTTGGCGGGCGTTTACTTTTGGGCAATCGGACGCGATACCGTTGCCCCTCGGGAGGATTCGGCTCCGTCAACGCTTGTGCGTCTGTATAATCGCGAGGAACACGACGTCGTTGAGGTGATATTTTATCGCGACGGCCGGCGCACGTATGCGCGACCGTTTCACGACCGTTTCGGGATATTGCGTTGGGCGTATTCCGATGCCGCCGATTTTGATGTGCAGTTGCATCTGTCGCGCGAAAAAGCGCGTCCCGCATGGATTTTAGCCGCTGTCGGCATCGCGCACGAAAATTCCGCCGAGCTTGATTTGGCGGAATTCGGGCTTGCGCCGCCCTTGATTACGGCAGAAGCGGTTTTTGACGACGGAAGCCGCAACACGTTGCATCTCGGCAGCCGAACAACGGATTTGCAATTTCATTTCGCGATGGTCGAGGGCGATTCGGCGATTTATCTGCTTAACGCGATTTTGGGCGAGCGGCTTTTGTTCACGGTGGGCGATATGCTTGACTTGTCACTGCCGCGAATGCCGATTCACAACGCGGAATACATTCGCATAACCGCGCGCGGCGCAGAGCCGATTATTCTCGGGCTTGCCGGGGACAGCGTGTCGCCGCTCGCCGGTCTGTTGGAAGAAGTCGGCGGCGAACAGCTCGTTATGTACGCGCCGTTGGCGGGTGTGCCGCTGAGCCATTCGCGATTTTTGGAACTCGTTTTCAACCCGATTGAGGGGCTTCGTTTGCACGAGCTTGCCGAGTTTTTTCCGGAAAACTTGCAAAATTTCGGGCTTGACGAACCCGTGCTTGAATTTGTTTTCCGCACCGCCGACCGCGAAGTTCATTTGAAATTCGGCGACACGTTCACGCGCGGAGGCGAGGAATTTATTTATGTACAGGATGCATCGCGGCCGCACGTATTTATTGCGGAATCGCGAGGCATTGCGGCAATTGCCGACGTCACTCCGATACAAATTGCCGACCGCGCACTCGCGCTTGTTCCGATTACGGACGTCGAGCGCGTTACAATCGCCGTCGAATCTGCCGAATTGGAACTCGTTTTCAATCACATCCCCGGAACTTTCGACATCGAACCCACGCTCGGCGGTCGCCCCATCGACCATCTTGATGCGCGACAAATTTTTCGCTCGATAATCGGATTGCGCGCCGACGCCGACATCGCGCCGCTTGATTTATCCGATTTATCGCCGGAGCTTACGATAACGCATTTTCATCACGACGGCTCAACAACCGAGCTGCGTTTCTTCAATTTCAACGCAAATTTTCTTGCCGTAAGCATAAACAACGGCGAGGCGATTTTTGTAACAAATCGCCTCGCCGTTGCGAGAATTCTCATAGCCGCTGACGAGAGTACGGAGTAAAAACGTTCTCTCGAAGCCGTAACGGCTATCGTTGTGGAAAAAATTTGACAAAAACCTCCTGAAAATCGCGCTTTGCGCGATTTTTGATAATTTTTGCCCCGCTTTTTTTAAAAAGCGGGTGGGGGCTCGGGGGCGAAGCCCCCGATAGGATGAGAATTAGCTATTCGCGATTAAACAACTCAACAAGATACGCCAATCCGGCGGCGTGATTATCCGTAAGCATGTTTGCGGTGTAGCGAAATTTCCACCAACCCTGCGCAAGCCCGGGGCAGTTCATGCGGTCGAGCGAGCCGAGGTTCATTATGTCCTGTATCGGAACAATTGCGTAAAGCGCGTTAGTTGAAAGTGCGCAGCGAATCAAATCCCACGCGATGTCGTTGCCGCTGATGTTC
>WQVC01000153.1 GCA_009781765.1 Defluviitaleaceae bacterium
GCGAGTTCGGTTTGATTACGGAAAGCGTTCTCACGCTCGACATCATTTACGCGGCAACCCACATTGTATTCGAAGTTGCGGCACAACCCGCCGGTAATTTAGACCTCGTTCTTACGGGCGGCGGCGGCGGTTGGGAGCAAGTTGCAGGCTTCACACAAGATTTTGACGCCGCAGCGGGAACGGTTACTCTCGACCTTTCGCTTCATCCTCACTTTAACGCATGGCGCGACATCGACGCCGAAAACAGCCCGAGAGGATTTATTATTTCGCACAACACCGATACTTGGGACGAATTAAACGTAATTCGCGCATATTTGGTGTTGGACGAAACCCGCATGACAATTGTTACGTGCTGTCCGGATTATCCCGATTGCGACTGCGATGTTGACGTCGAAATTAACACGCATCCTTCCGCAATTTGGCCGGGGCATACGATGCAGTTGAGCGTTGCCGGCGGAGTTGCCGTAACGTGGAGCGTTACCGGACACGCGAGCGCAACAATTTCCGCCGCCGGATTGCTTACCGTAGGCGCGGATGTTCCTCCCGGAACGGTTCTTACAATTACCGCAACACATGCCGGCGGTGAATACGATTCAACCACCGTTACGGTTGCCGCACCCGGTACGCTTATTGTTCCCGACGGACGGTATGCTGTGTTGCACCTCGACGAAATCGGGCTTGACCCCGCCGCTCCGGACGCGGAGGAAGAAATCGACGCTATCGACGGGCTTTCCACCGCCGTGAGCGACCCCTCCGAAGTCGAAATTTTGCCGAACGGCAGAATCCGCTTCAACGTACCCGGCGCAAATTCTTGGGACCACTGGAGAGGGCTTGATATTCTGCCCGCCGGATACGCAAGGGAAAATCCCGACCCGCCCGGCCCCGACCATAATCCCCTCAGAACCACCGGCACGGTTGAAATTCGCCCCGGCGATGTCATCATGGTTTCCATTTTCAACTGCGGCACAACAACAAATATTTTCTCGATGCAAGCCGGCGACGAAGCAAACACCATGGGTTCTGTTTCGATTGCGCCCGGCGAATACGGGCTTCTGCAAGTAATCGTAACGCAAGCGCATTTGAATCAGGTTCGCGATAACCTCAACGACCACAGGCACAATCACATTCGGATTCGCGGCGGCGTGATTAACACAACATGGCAAGTGGTTGACATCTTAATCCACCGCGCCGTTCCGTGCTGTGCGGATTATCCCGCTTGCGATTGCGACGCAAACAACGATTGCCCGTTATGCGGCAACGACCCCTGCACGTGTCCGAACGTTTGCGGCACATGCGGCAACGACCCCTGCACGTGTCCGAACGTTTGCGGCACATGCGGCAACGACCCCTGCACATGCCCCGGCGGCGGTGGCGGCGGCGGAACGCCTTCGCGTCCGGCAGGTCGCCCGCGTCCCGGTGCTCCCGGCGGATTTATCGGTTGGGCAACGCCTCAACGCCCCGACGTCGTTCGTCCGGAAGCTCCTCCCGCACCGCGCGAGCCGAAAATCGACATCACCGTTGTACTCGACCCGGAAGTTGTTGCCGTGCATGTTGCAGCGCACGCAGATTTAACCGTCGAACTCGGCGGCGCGGAAATTATTATTCCCGCTGATGTGTTGGTTGGTCTTTTCGACGCACACGGCGATGAAGGTTTTGAAATTTCGATTGTCGTTACCCCCGTCGGCACAGCCGGTGAAACGGGCGCGATTATTACCGTTGATGTGTCAATAAGCATCGGCGGCGTTGAAATCACAAACCTTCCCGGTCCGATTACGATTACTGTTCCTCTCGGGGACATCGCGGGACTTAACCCGTACAGAATCCTCGTAATCGACGAAGCCGGCAATGTAATAATCGGCTCGTTTGACCCCGCAACAGGCGACTTTACTTTTGAAACAACAAGCCCCGGTCGGTTTGAAATTTTATACATTCACGACCTTCGCCGCCTTGTTGTTGCCCTCGATTCGCACCTGATTATCGACCGCGCAGGAAACGCGCCGGTTCAGGTAATGGACGTTCTGCCGCATCTTGAAGGCGGACGCACGCTTCTTCCCCTGCGCTTCATCACGTTGGCAATCGGCGGAGAAGTTGATTGGAACGATGCCACCCAAACCGTTACGATTTCCATGGACGGACGCAGTTTGTCCTTCCGAATCGGCGAGCAGATTCCGGGCATGGACGTTCCCGCAATGCTCATCGACGGGCGCACGATGATTCCCGCACGTTTTATCGGCGAGTTTTTCGGCGCAATCGTTGAATGGGACGAAGCAACACGCAGTTTCGAAATAATAATTTAGTGCGCCAAGCGCGCGATGAACGCCGGGGGCGCGTGTCGGTTGCGGCACGTTCCCTCGAAGCCGTGAAATGTTTAGCGGCACGGAGGCGGGCAAAATGTGAATCGTTTTAGCCGAAACCCGACTGCCGAGAAAGAGTGAAATCAAAAAACCGCGCGGATGCGCGGTTTTTTTGTTTGATGGGGGAGGTGTGTTGTCCTAGGTGTTTAGTCCCATGTTATAATGGTGCAAATGAATTGCCAAAGGAGAACAAAAAACTATGGGACAAATATTACACGGATGCGCCAAAACGACAGAGGCAACCCGCAGAGCAATACAAA
>WQVC01000154.1 GCA_009781765.1 Defluviitaleaceae bacterium
AATTTGCGTACATGCATTGTAGTGCGCGACCGGTTGTTTTCGGGCGATTTTCCCGAAAACGACATCGAGCGCACTGCTTACAATGCATAGCAAATTTTCCGTACCGAATTAAAAACTGCTATAAAAAAAGAGATGTTTCGTCTGCACCCGCAGTCGGTAACATCTCTTTTTTTACGCTGTAGCGAACGCACTTGAGAAGTCCGTTCGCTATACCTACGCCGTTTTCCAACGTTTGAGGTTCGGGATTCCCGCTTTGCACTGCTCCATTGCATCCTCCGGCGAAAATCCGAAATCCTTAACCATCATAGCGGCAACGAAGTCCATTGTTTCTTCGAGAGTGGCATTCGGGTTTGTAAATGCCCCGTTGTCGTAACAGTGTTTGCAGTAATCGGTGCTTTTACTGCCGTTTGCCTCCGTTCCGTACATTTCATCGGTTTCCCCCATGGGCATACCGCAACTTTCGCAAAATTTTTCTTGCATGACGCATCTCCTTCGCAGATTTTTTGCAAATCATAACATGCATAAGATGACAACAGCGCGTCATGTTTTGCAATATTTATTTTTTATTTTTTCGAGGCGAACCAATAACTCCTCACGAATATGTTGCGGTTCAAGCACTTCAATCGCAGTGCCGTATGAAAGAATATAGTCGTAAATCCACAGCCCTAACGCCGTGCGCAGGGTAAGCGAGCCGTCGGGGTTGACGGTTATGTCGCTTTCCGGAAACTCGTCATAAATTCGATATTTTGCGTTTTGAGAAATGAAAATTCGGACATGGATAAATTCCGGCGGTTTTTCTTCTGCCGGTTGAATCGAGGGGATTTCATAATTATTGCCGGCAAACGACTTGCCCGAAACCGCCATGTTATTGATGCGGGTAAATTTAAAAACTCTGTAGTCATTTTCGTTCAGGCAAAATGATTGCAAGTACCACGCTTTTGATTTGAACGACAATTTGAGCGGATGAACTTCGCGCCCCTTTAATTCCCCAAAGGGGCTTAAATAATCGAACGACACGGCAAGCTCGTTAATAACGGCGTGTTTAAGCATTTCAAATTTTGCATTATCGGCCGCGCTGTGTCCCCAACGAGAAAAGTCAACCTCAATCCATTCTTTAGCGGAATTATGAAAGAGACTTCGTAATCGGCCTAAAATTTGATTTGTTTCAACGAGTCCTGTTGCAGCCATGCTTTGCAGCGAAAATAAAATCTGCTTCTGCTCATCCTCCGAAACGAAGGCTTTGTTCAGAACAAAATTATCCCGAATAAAAATACCGCCGCCCTTGCCCTGTATTGTATAAACGGGGATTCCGGCGGTTGTCAGCGTGTCGATGTCCCGCAAAACGGTTCGCTTCGAAACTTCGAAGCGGGCGGCTAACTCATTTGCCGTTATTTGCTTCTTATTCATTAAGATGTATACGATTTCGAAAAGTCGGTTGATTTGCATACTCTCACCCCAAGGCAGTATAGCGCAATACAGCGAATATCGGTGAAAACCGTAAAGGCGAGTCGGAAGATGTGAGTTTCAATGCACTTTTCGGCGAAACCTGAACGGGCCTCTCATCACGTTCGTTACATAACCGCTCAGTTATAGCGAACGTACTTGAGAAGTCCGTTCGCTATACACACCACGTCGGCAAAGGCGATTAGCTTTCTCAAAATTTTTCGGGAGAGATAATCGCTTTTTTGCATTCGAGGACGATATGGGCAATCACAATGCAAGACTCTACCGTGCTAATTTGTAAAGACAATATTGGTTCAGGCTTACGCCTTGTTCCTTTGCAATACCTACCAATGCTTTGTGCAAGTCCTTTGGTATGCGCAACGAAAGATTGCCGCTATATGTGCGCTCGGATTTGTAGTCTTCCCATGAGGCGGATTCTTCCGAGCTTTCTTCATATTCGGCTATCATTTGCATATCAATTTCATCGGGCGCGACTTCGGGAATGTTACGGATTTTTTCCTGCAATTGTTCTGCTGACATAAAATCACCCTTTCTTGTAAGCGTCTCCGCGGGGAAAAATATTTTTCACATAAATGTCGATTGTTCCTTGTGCATGGATAAAAATTATCCTGTACGGTGGTTTTTTCAGCCTGTATTCGTCTTTACGACCTTGCAGTTTAACAATATCGCCGTCAAAGGTTGCTAAGCCGTTAATGGCGACATGGTAGCATATGCACCGGCATATATCAATGTTGCTCGGTTGCGCGCGGATTTATGCGGAACGATTCCGGGAACTATTCCCGGAAAAATTCCTGGAAAAATTCTCAGAACCGTTCCGGATATTTACGTAAAAAACCTCGTGTAAGATATGGGCAAGTAACGAGGCCACACCTTTTCATGCGTCTTTTTATCCCGGCTCTGACGACAAACAAACGTCCCTGCGTATATTCCGGCTCTGAAATGTCAGCACTGCATCGGTCCGATTCCTCGAAACTTACCTTTGGAAGGGAAAACCGCACAAGTTATGCCGTATATTTTCACGCGCGGCGGCATAACG